>JAKEEG010000049.1 GCA_022616555.1 Ignavibacteriota bacterium
CGGGAGATAAACAGCGTCGACGGGTCGACCCAATAGACGCGGGTTGCGTTTACGTGCCGGTACGTCAGCACATACTGCTGGTTTTCGACGTCGAAATCGCCGGTGGTTTCGCCGTCATCGGCAAGGAATGACGCGCCGGTGAACAAATTCATGAGGTCGTCGAACGTCACGTTGATCCGCAATGTTTTTGCCAGGTTTGCGGAGTTCGTCTCACCCGTGATGAGCTCGTTTTGGAGGCTATTGTAGAAAAGAAATTCATTTCGTGTCACCAGCGCAGATCCGACTTCAATGCCAAAGGGACCTTCAATTTTGAGGAGCAGTGAATCCGGTTTCCGGAGCGCTATCTCAAAAGACCCTGAACCGGCCATTTCCGGGCTTTCCATGGAAATCGTTCCGGTTCCGCTCAGTGTGCGAATATGCTCGATGTTTGCGCGGACGCGCTCGTGGATGAGAGCGGGAGTGACGGAATTTTTATCGACATTCAACGCCGGAGTCGATGAGCATCCGGCTACGGCACCGACAACAACAAGAAGCCATCCCAAAAATAAAAATCTTCTAATCCGAAGGCGTCTCGCCGAGGATCCTAGGTTAATATGTACGCTCGGCGTGGACGCCTTCGCGTTAGGTTGTTTTTTAAAAGCGATGTCGGCCAGCATGAGGAAAAAATACTCAAACTTATAACGATCCACGCGCCACCTTATCTTTGAGTGCTTGGTTGTTTCCGTTCATCTCCAGAGCTTTTTTCCAAAGCTCCATTGCTTTTTCTTTTTCGCCAAGTTGAAAATGGATATCGCCCATATGTTCGTGCACCACTGCGCTCGCCCCGCCAGTGGCAATGGCTTCACCGATGTATTTCCCCGCTTCCCGGTATTGTTGGAGCTTGTAGAGCACCCAGCCGAGCGTGTCCAGGTATGACGCGTTTTTCGGTTCCGCTGTAACCGCGCGTTGAGCCATTTCCAGCGCGCGCTCGAGTTGAATACCGCGCTCCGAAAGGCTGTAGCTATAATTGTTCAGGATAAGATGCGAGTCCGGGTCGAGCCTGAGAGCCCGTTCGTACAATGAATCTGATTTTTCGTACTGTTGCATGCCGTCGTAGGTGAGCGCCAGTGTACCGAGAGAATTGATGTCGTCAGGGTTGAGTTCCAGCGCCCGCTCGAGAGCGGCAATCGCTTTATCATTCTCTTGGAGCCGGGAATAAGCAAAGCCTGCGAGGCTGTGGAGGCGATAATCTGTTGGAACAGATTTTCTCGCGCGCTCCATGACCTCTAACATTTGACGGATCTCTCCTCGTTCAAAATAGTACGTGCCGATGAAGTACCACGCGTCGGCATTCCATTCGGCAAGGGCTGTGACGCGGGAAAAATACGATGTCGCTTCTTCATTTCGCCCCTGCATGGCGGAGAGAAATCCCAAGTGCATATACGCGCGCCAGTCGTTCGGCAGCTCTTCGGTTATTTCCTCAAAAATCTCTTTCGCCTTGGGAATGAGAGTTGAATCGCTGCGTGCCATGCCGTAGTAGGCGATACCGACGCGTAGTTTGATTTCCTGGTTGGTTTTTCCGCGTTGCAGCAATTTTTCGTAGAGCTCGATGGCCTTTTGAAAATCGCGGCGGTCGAGATACAAGTCCGCGAGAGTAGCGATGATTTCCGGGTCGTTCTCATCGACTTCCAGCATCGATTCGAGTATTTCCAGCGCCTTGTCGAATTTCCCAGCGCGGCCGTACGTTTCGGCAAGCTGGCGGCGGAGCGCTTTATTGCCGGGGTCGAGTTCCAGCATCAGGGCGTATTTTTCAGCGGCCTCGTCGTATTGCCCGAGCGTGCGGTAAATCTCAGCCATCTGGAGGAGCACTTCCCAGTTCTCCCCTTCCTGCTTGAGCATGCGCTCGTAGATTTCCAGCGAGCGGAGGGGCTTCGATGCCTGGTACAATCGCGCAAGGTTAAACCAGCCTTCTTGGTACGTGGAATCCATCTCAACGATTTTTTCATACTCGCGAATTGCGAGCTCGGGCTGGTAGGCAGCTATATACACATCGGCAAGATGTTCGCGGTAGAGGATGTTCGACGGGTCCAGACGAATCGCGTCGCGCGCGTATTCCGCCGCCGATGCATGTTTACCGAGCGCGGCGTAATCCTTGGAAATCGCGTAATAAATTGCCGGGTTCTTATCTTTCTTGAGCGCTTCCTGGTACTCTAATATGGCGCGAGCGTATTCTTCCTTGCTGTCGTAGAGTGCACCGTCGATAAAATGTTGCAATGCCTCCTCGCGGCGCTTCTCGTCAGGAGCCGAGCGTTGCACGGAAGTTTGGTTTGCAGGAGTGGTACTTTCGCGGGAACCGCTGCACGCGGCAACAACCGTCAAACCCATCAACAGCAGCTTTTCGTAACGCATCATCAGTCTCATTCACTAAAAATATATTGAACCGGTGCTTGAATAACAAGTCCCGAAGGCATCTCTTTAGAGGGAAACAGGACAAGCTTGACTTTCAGCATATGGAATGATACATTGCACACATAACCAACTGATTTTACTCTCTTGTTTGGAGGACGTATGGTTCTCTCGACACACCAGGGGGCGGGGAACGTGATGAGGGCCGTTGCAGCGGGCATGGCGTTGTTCGTGTCGCTGTTTGTCATAGGGTGTTCCGGCAGCGAAGAAATGTTGCAGCAGCAGCAACAGCAAATTGCCGACCAACAGCAACAACTCGATGCGGTGCAAACGGAAAACACTAGTTTGCGCCAGCGCATTGTCAAACTCGAACAGGATAACAAGAATCTTGAAGCGCGCCTGAGCGAGGCGGAGGCGAAAGTCACGATGGAGGCCGAGCGCGCCAATAAAGCTGAAGCGGATTTATCGAAGGCGATGAAAACAAAAACGTCGGCTCCGGCGATGACGGAAATGACCAGCATGTCCGCCGAAACGCCCGCAGGGTACGCCGAGGCATGGAGCGCGTTTAGCGCGAAAAATTACGACGACGCCATCGCGAAGTATGAAGCATTGCTAAGCGGCGGCGTGGCGAGCAATTGGGCGGATAATTGCCATTACTGGATCGGCGAGTGTTACTACGGCAAGAAAAATTTCCAGGAAGCGATCAACCACTTCGAGATGGTGACGGGGTACGCCGGCTCTGAGAAAATTGCCGACGCGCATTTTATGATGGCTCAAAGCTACGATAGGCTGGGGGACAAGGCGAAAGCAAAGTCGCATTATGAAACAGTGGCGAACGAATATCCCAGCAGTCCTAAAGTCGAAGTGGCGAAGCAGCGCGCCGCTAGCAGATAACATTTAGAACATTACCCTAATACAAACACAAAACCCCGGACTTCATCCGGGGTTTTGTGTTTTACGTAGGGGCACAGCATGCTGTGCCCCTATTCAATTATTTATTTTTTTCGATCACCACAAACGCAACCACAGTCGTTTTTGTGTGTGAGAGCGAGAGGTGCACGCTGCTTTTTTTGAGTATCGTGGCGACGTGGCCGTAGAGGATAATGCGCGGCTCGCCCGAGCGTTCGTTCACCACCTCCACATCTTTCCACCGAAACTTCCCGCTCCAGCCCGTCTTCATCGCTTTGCTGACCGCTTCCTTGGCAGCAAAACGCGCAGCGAAATGCTCGTGCGAATTTTTTTTGGATTTACAATACGCCACCTCGCGCTCGGTAAACATTTTTTTCATCAGAGCGTTACCCTGTGCGTCAAGCGCTTCCTTCATGCGCTTGACGTCGACGATATCAACTCCGATTCCCTGGATGGCGCCCATATCAGCCGTTTTCCTTCCGGACGATGTCAATTACGCGCGCGACGTCGTCGATGTCATAATCCGCGTTCGACACTTTCGTGTTGAACGTATCCCCGTAACGGGCGAACACGGTCTTCATGCCTACTTGTTTTGCGCCGACGACGTCGCGTTCAGCCCAGTCGCCTACCATCAATGCCTCTTCCGGCTTCGCGTGCAGCCGCTCAAGCACCTTGCGAAACGGCCCCGGCTTGGGTTTATACTCTCCCGAATCGTCGAACGTGACAACGGCATCGAACAGATGGTGAAGGTTCAGGTAACAAAGCCGGAGCCATGCTTCCCGCGCTGGAGCATCTGAGACGACGCCGAGCTTCAGCTTCATTTTTGCGAGCTCGACCAACGTCATGTACACATGCGGGTAAGGAACGAGAGCTGCCTCCCGCGCACGGCGGTAAGCGATAACACCGGAGGAGAGAATTTTGTAGTCGATCTTGCTGAATTCGTCGTACAACAGCTGGTCGAATACGTTCTGGAATTCGATACCCCGCTGGGCGTAAATCGCGTCGATGCGCTTGCGGATTTCTTCTACCGGCAAAGGTAATCCCGCGTCACGCATGGCGTGAATCGCCGCGTCAATTGCCTGACGCTTCATCGCCATGAAATCCACCAGCGTATTATCGAGGTCGAAGATAACGGCGGTGATCATACGGTTGGGAACAACCCTTCCAAAAGTTTGAAACCTTCGGAAGGTTATTTCCGAATAATTTTCAGCAATGCCTGCACAGCAAGCTCATATCCCTGCGATCCGAACCCCGCGATAACGCCTTTGCACACAGGGGCAATGACGGAATGCTTGCGGAATTCCTCCCTTGCATGCACGTTGCTCAGGTGCACTTCAATGACGGGAATTTTGAGTGCCGCCACGGCATCGCGAATGGCATAGGAATAATGCGTGTATGCGCCGGGGTTAAGGAGAACGCCGTCAAATGCCCCACTCATGCCTTTTTGCACGTAGTCGACAAGCGTGCCCTCGCTATTAGACTGGTAGAATTCAAATTTCACGTCCGGAAATTTCTTGGCGAGCGATTTTTCGATGTCGTCGAGCGTAACAGTCCCGTATACCTCGGGCTCGCGCTTGCCGAGGAGATTTAAGTTGGGGCCGTTGATGACGAGAATACGCATTGTTCAGGAATTTCAAATAACAAAATCCAAATGTCAAATTAAGTTGTTTTTACGACTACGATCGTCATATCGTCGTGCTGTTTTGCCTTCCCGACAAACGCTTTCATCTCTTTGAACACGCTGTCCATTACCTCGCCTGCGGAAAGTGAAGAGTATTGCATTACGACTTCGCACAGGCGGTCTTCGCCAAACTCTTCTTGCTTCTTGTTCATCGCTTCCGGAAATCCATCCGTATAGAACACGAACAAGTCTCCCGGTTGGTAGGGAATCTGCACCTCCTGAATCGTGCGAGCGAACGCCTCACCCGGTTCAAGTCCTAATGCGAGTCCGGTTGGATGGATGACCTCGACCTTATCGGCTAGGGGCTCACCCTTTCGCGGTTTTCGCATGATGACCGGATTGTGTCCCGCGCGCGCAAGCTTAAGCACACGTTGTTTGGAATCGAAAATGCCGTAGACCATGCTGATGAACGCGCCGCGCTCAACGTTATCATAGAACAACTTATTCGCTTCCGTCAGTACTTTTGCAGGCGAATCGGACGAGCGTGCAAGCGCACGGAGGAATCCTTTCGTCAACGTCATGTAAAACGCTGCCTGCGTTCCTTTGCCGGAGACGTCACCGATGGCGATTCCGAGCTTGTGGCCGTCCAGATGAATAAAATCGTAATAATCGCCGCCAACCTCAAGCGCCGGCGCGCAGCGGGAGGCAATGCTCAAGCCCGGAAAATCCGGCTCCTTTTTCGGCAGAAACGTCATTTGCACTTTGCGTGCGACTTCCAGCTCTTGCTGCAGCCGCTGGCGCTCAGTAATATAGCGCGCAAACGATGGAGCCAGCTCCTGAAAATCCACCACTGGATCTTTCGTCGCGAGCGCGATACCGGAACCCACCACAAGCACGGCGAAGAATCCCAGAACTGTATAACCAGAGAATAAGTAGGAGGCATTCCCGACGTTAAAGAAGGAAAGTCCCGTCCCCAACGCGCTAAATGTGATCAGGCTGAAGAGCGACGTGAGCGTGTCGTATCGGTGAAACGCGTACACGAACAAAAAACCAATAACGGAAGCGATGACAATTCCCGCCCAAAACGGATGGTATTTTTCCGTGTGAGCGAGACCGTAGAGCAAAGCAGCAATGACAAGCACCAGCGCGGTTGAGCGCATGCGTCGCGAGAGAAATGCTAGCATGAAGAGCACAAACAGTGCAAGCTGGTAGAAATTCCCGTAGAACGCCGTGCTCAATACTTCAAGTGCTGGAAACAGAGAATTGAGATAACCGGTTTCAATGGAGAGAGCAACAGTTGTGGTCGCATCTGCTCCGCGAATAATGCCAAGCCAGACAAGCAAAATGAGTACTCCGGCAGCTATGCCCTGCAGCAAGCTCGTACCGACACGCGAGTGGAGCACGTATCCGTTCAGCAACAGGTCGAATGAAACGAACTTGCTCTTCCACATTTCGCGGCCCATCGACTCGCTGACCGCCCACGCGAACAACAATCCTCCGCCGAGGAACAGGGGACCGAGGAGCAATGGGAAAATAATTGTCCAGCCCATTTCTAATGAGAGGGTTCCGTACATCTCGATACCAACCAACACAGCGCCGAAGATGCCCAACACCCAAGCCGTGCGAAATCCCAGCTCGCCCGAACGCCATCTGCGGAATGTGAGAACAATCATCGTCACGATGCACGCAACATAAAATAAAAAAACAGCAATGACGTAAATCGCCTGCCGTTCCTCGTTCTCGTACTCTTTCGGCGAATTATGGTCTATCGTCAGCCGCGAAATCACATTGCCGGCAAGGGCGACTTTGAGCTTGACGTCGTTCGGCATCTCGGGGTACTTCGTCGCCCACGTAAATTCAAAATCGACGCGTTTGCCACGAAGCGTAAATTGTTCTTCTGCAAAGGAAATAACCATCAACCCGCTGCTTGTGGTATCAGCGGACGCTTGTTCTCGAAACATCGTATAGCGCTCAAGGAACGCGCGCGCGATGCCAAGCGCTTCCTCTTTGTTGGGATTAGGGTACTGTGTGGTGTCAGAAATCGCACGGCGGTAGCCGATCAAGTTCCCGCGCGTGTCAAAACGGAAGCGCACGTCGCTATTATTGACTTGATTATTGCCGGCCTGCACCTCCTCGCCGTCTTCATTTTGCGTGGTCGTAAAAAACGAAGGTTGTTGCTTGCGCCAGCGGACATCCCAGTAATACACTGGTAAGGCGTTCCGCGTCAGCTCGTTGGCGCGCTGCAAGCCGACTTCATGCTGGAGTTGGCGAAGAAGCGTGGAGGATCGTGAGAGCTTTGGGTCGTCCCAGTACCCTTCGAAGGTTGCGCTAAGCTCGGCGCCGATCGATTCAGCTTTTGCCTTTGTTTCCTTCGGCGTCACACTGAGCTTGATACCCCCAAGAGGGTGTACGCTCGGGTACAACTGGTACGCGGCGTACACTCCGGCAACAATTAGCACCAGCGATGGAAGAACAACTTTTAGTTTGTCCATAAAGAGGGATTACAGCTTCACTGATTTGGTGAGTTCATCTTCGATGAACTCACGCAACACGGGCTTGAGGTACACTTCGTCGATGCCGATTTCCGCCAACCCCTGCGCAAGGATGGATGCCTTTTTCGCCGGCGCCAGCTTCTTATTAACAACGATAAGCCGCTCGGCTTTGAGGACGCAAAACCCGCCCTCGAAATCGCCTTTTTCGTAACGGATGGAAACCGAACACTGTGCGGCTAATTGTTCAAGTTCTTTGAGGAGTTCTTCTTGTGTCATTGTGTGAACATCAGTCAGGCAAACGGAGTAGAAGCAACACCCCAACATACTCAGTTTTACGTTGAGTTTCAAGCAGATGTTTCACGCCGCACCCGCTCCCACCAGCCGATGATTTTCCAGCCCGACCAGATGGTCAGCACAAAGAATATCGCTCCGCCTATTACGTCAACGACGTAGTGGTAGCGCAGGTACACTGTGCCGATGATTAGCAGCGCGGTGAGGATGGCGAGGAGCCAGCGCGTGGCAATCTTGTAATGGAACGCGCAGAACACAACAACAAGCGAAAGCTGCGTGTGCCCGCTGGGGAATACATCGCGCTGTACGAAGTCGACAGGGTTCGGCAAGTGCGAGGGAATAGACTCGCCCCAATTGACAAATGCGCGCAGCAACTCAGTGAGCAAAACACCGGGCAACTCTTGGTTCAGCATCTCAAATGAATGGAGCGTAAAACGGGGACCAACGGCTGGAAGCAGAAAATACCCGAGATAGGAAAGATAAAATCCGTAGACGATCATAAACGCGGCGTTGTCATATCCTTGCCACGAGTGCTTGCGGATGACATCGATACCCAGAATAATAAAGAGCAGATAGTACGATGAATAGCCGAGCTGAAGGATTTCCGTCAGAACAGGGCTTGTGAACTGTGCGAGCCACTCCGTGGGATTTACGCCGAATATCCATTTGTCTATTGAGATGAGCAGAGCGTCGTAATCGATAGGGTGAATCGGCCTCACCATAAAATAGAGCTCTTTGAAAGTGAGGAGCACCGCGGCGTACAGATACCAGCGGTGAATCTGCATCAACAATTTCGTCCGATGTTGTTCGGCGCTGTGCGCGAGCAGTACTATTAATCCGATAAAAAGCGCGTTTGCCGGGACAAGCAGATACCACTCCGCCACATACGCGTGAAATATCAGATTGAGCAGCGTCAGAAACGCGAGGAATGAAATTGTAACAATATCGGCAGAGTTAAGCGGTGCAAACAGCTTGCGGGAGGTCATACAGGGGAGAGCCACCTCATCATAAGACTTGCGATTGTGAGAAAGACAGTGATGCCGATAACGTCCTGAAACGCGGTCTCGAACGGTCCGGCAGTGATGGCGGGGTCGAACCCGAGGCGCTTCGAGAGCAAGGGCGTGGCGCTGCCGATGAGTCCCGAAATATTAATAGAGATGAACATCGACGTGCCGACTACAAAACCGAACGCGGGTGTTCTGTGCCAAATCCCGCCGATGATACCGAGGATAACACCACAGGCGAATCCAAGGATAAGCGTAATTTGAAATTGGCGCTTGATTGGGTCGGTCCAACGGCTCAAATCCACATGCCCGGTTGCCAGCCCTCGCACGACAATAGCCGCTGCCTGCAAACCGGTGTTGCCGGAGAGCGCGGAAATAATCGGCATGAACGACGCGAGAAGGATTACTTTCGTAAGCGTCTCATCGAAGTTGTGAATAACGACACCGGCTAATAATTGGATCAAGAGCGTCATCATAATCCAGGGAAGCCTCAGCATGGCGATTTGCGACGGCGAGCGCCGCTCCATTTCTGTTGCTTCCGAACCGACCATGCGTGCGACGTCTTCTTCGTGCTCTTCGACTAACACGTCGACAACGTCGTCAACTGTGATGCGTCCCATGAGCTTGCCTGCGGTGTCGGTGACTGGCAGTGACACGACGTCGTACTTCTTGAAAATCTGCGCGACTTGTTCTTGGTCCACATCCGTTGTGACGCTCACGAAATCGGCGTTCATCAACTTATGAACACGCTTATTCGGAGCGTAGAGGAGCAGGTCTTGAAGCGCAACGCTGCCCACGAGGATTCCGTTATCGTCCACAACGTACACCGTGTAGATGTTCTTGTAGTCTTTCGCCATTTGGCGCACGGTGCGGATTGCCTGCTTAATAGTGGCGTTACGGTGAACGACGGCGACTTCCTTCGCCATGATACCGCCGGCGGTGGCTTCGTCATATTGCAGCAGCTCTTCCACGCGGGAGGAGTCCTGCACGTCCAGCGTTTCCAGGACTTCCTCGGCGCGCTCGTTGGAAAGCTTGCCGAGAATATCTGCGGCGTCGTCCGAATCCATTCCCTGCACAAGCCTGGTCAATTGTTCTTTAGGAAGTGTCTTGACGATAAGCTCGCGGTGGCTTTCGTCGAGTTCTCGCAGCACTTCGCTTTGGCTATCAGCCGAGACGAGCTTGAACAGGTAATCCGCGTCATGGTTCTCGAGCTTATTGATAATGTGCGCGATGTCGGCGGGGTAGAGGTCTTGCAGGATGTTCAGGACGAGGAAGTCCGACCGCGAGCGCACGAGGTCTTCAAGGTCGCGCATCAGCTCGTCGTCGACTTCGAGGAGTTCCTTTGGCGGCGCCGTTTCAGTATAGAGTTTATTGTCTGGCACGTAAAGGCAGTTTTAAATTTCGTATCGACTGTTCAAATGGCTCAAGCAAACTCGTCAGACGAAGAAAATCTTCCACGGTCAACTCTTCAGGGCGTTTTTGGAGATCAAACTCAACAGTGTCCAATTGTTGCTCGCTGAAACCCATGTAGCGCAAGCCGTTCCGTAGAGTTTTACGCCGTTTGCCGAATGTCGAGCGCACGATACTTGTAAAAAGCAGGATGTTGCACCGGGGAAGCTCCTGTTTGAACGCCAAATGCACGATTGCGGAATCGACGTTCGGTTTCGGGTAAAACGAATTGCGTGAGACGTTGAACAATATCTCCGGTTGTGTGTGGAGTTGCGTTGCCACAGAGAGGATGCCGTAGTCTTTTGTTTTCGGTTTGGCGACAAGCCTCTGGGCGACCTCGCGCTGCATCATCAGCGTTGCATCCTGTACAACGGTTCGGAATTCAAACAGCCGGAAGAGTATTTCGCTTGTGATATAGTAGGGGATATTTCCCACCACACGCAGATGTTGTTTGTGTAAACGTGCCAGCTCAGCCAGGTCAATACGGAGGACATCGTCCTGCAATAATGCTAGCGCACTGCCGAACGTGTCATGCAACAGCTCAGCCGCCCGCTTATCTAGCTCGATGCCGATGACTGTTCTCGTCTCTGATAATAAATGCTTTGTCAGAGCGCCGCTGCCGGGCCCGATTTCTACCACCATGTCGTCAGGCGAGAGGCGGAGCGATGCGACAATCTTGCGCGCCACGTTTTCATCCCGCAAGAAGTTCTGGCCGAGCGATTTTTTGGCGACAATCATGCAGGATGTATGAGAAATTTTTCCCGCAGAAATATAACCAACCCCGTGAGGAATGTCAATGAAACAAACGAAAAAATCTCTTGTTTCATGCTCTCTCAGTTATAGTTGCTGTTCGACGAGTGTCTTGCATTTCGGACGAAAATGGTGTACTATCACTAAGCAAGCTGTGAACATCGTCGGTTACCCATAGTCCATGGCAAAAAAATCCTCGTTCAAGACAACCCGTTCCGCCTCTCAGCTCTATCTCAGTATTGTCGTTCCGCTCTATGACGAAGAGGCATCCCTGCGCGAGCTGCACGAAAAGATCTCTGTGGTTATGACGCGTTTGAAGAAATCGTACGAGGTCATTTTCGTTGACGATGGCAGCGATGACGGCTCGTATAAGATCTTGATGGAACTTCACCGGCAGGACCCGCACGTGAAAGTTGTACGTTTCCGACGCCGGTTTGGAAAATCAGCCGCGCTCTCGGTGGGATTCCACGAGGCAAAGGGGGAGTTTGTCGTTACAATGGATGCGGATTTGCAGGACGACCCGGAGGAAATCCCTGGTCTACTTGATGCCTTGAACGAGAACCGCGATTTGATTTCCGGCTGGAAGAAACAGCGCCATGATCCCATCACCAAAACGATTCCCTCGCGCTTTTTTAATTTTGTGACAGGCTTAATGACTGGCATACCAATCCATGATTTTAACTGTGGCTTAAAGGCATATCGCGGTGAAGTCGTGAAAGAGTTAAATATCTACGGCGAGCTGCACAGATATATTCCCGTGCTTGCGCACTACGCGGGATACCGCGTGGGGGAAAAAGCCGTGCTGCATCACGAGCGCAAGTATGGGCATACGAAATTCGGTCTCAGCAGGTTTTTCCGCGGATTTCTCGATTTGCTGACAGTGCTCTACACCACGCGCTACATCCGCCGCCCGCTGCATCTCTTCGGCGTGTGGGGAATCGTTTCGTTTATTGCGGGTACCGCCATCGATCTCTATCTTTCAATTGAATGGGCGATGGGATTAACTTCGTTGAGCAATAGACCGCTGTTTCTTGTCGGGTTCTTGCTGATTATTATCGGCATTCAGTTCGTTTCCATCGGATTATTGGGCGAGATGATCACACGCCAACAACGCCCGGATGAGGGGTATTCCATACGCGAGATATTGGAGTAGAAAGATTAGTCTTCCTCACGGCTGAATGAGTTCGGAGACAAACATAGCTGGTTCCTGTCCGCTTTGTAACAACACAGAGTATCGGTGTTTTCCCATTCACTATTACCTTGGTGAGAAAAGGTTCAACGTTCGGAAATGCCGCACGTGCAAATTTATTTTTGTCTTCCCGCGTCCCACCGACGAAGAAATTGGCGCAATGTACGCCGACGAATATTTCCTGCACGATGGGGCGGATTGCGGTGCGCACTCGATGACGGATTATGAAACGGCGGCACAGCAAGGGTCGGTCAAATTTTCGGAGATTCTTGGGTATATCAAACAGTTCAAATCGAGTGGAGATTTTTTTGAAGTTGGAGCAGGCATGGGATATTTTTTGGACTATGTCCGTTCGGAAGGCTACACGGTAAACGGCATTGAATATTCTCCCCTTGGTGTAAGCAAGGCGCGTGAAAAGTTCGGTCTCAACCTGAGCCGAAGTTCGTTCGAACAATTCCCGGAATCACCGAAATCCCACGACATTGTTTTCTTCGGTGATGTGCTTGAGCATTTGGTACAGCCGCTGGAGATGCTCAGGAAAGCACACTGTATGCTTCGTCATGGGGGTATCACCGTTGCCGAAGTGCCTTCCATGTTTAATTCCATCGTTGGCCGGGGAGCGGAAATAATTTTTGGAGCGCTTGGCAAGTCTAAGCGAATGCCCATGCCTCCGTACCACGTAAACGAATTCACGCCTGCTACGCTACAGCGAATTTTTCTCTCCGCTGGATATCGCGAAGCTACGGTATTTCAACGTATCAAACACCCATCAACCATCGCATTGCGTGGAAATGCATTTGAAAAAGCTACGAAACTCGCGTTGCAGTACCCCAATTACATCGTTACGAAAGCGTTCGGTATTCTTGGCGACCGACTGGTTGGCATCGGTGTAAAATAAACAGGGTTGATTGTTTTTGAGAGAAAAACGGGCTACTATAAAATTTTATGAACGAGAAGCTCCTACTTCATCCCGACTGCCGCCATTTTCGCGGTGACATCCCGTGCAAACCGCACAAACAGCACGGCGTGCATTGCGACGGGTGTTCGTACTACGACCCGACGGATTCGCATATTCTGATCATCAAGCTTGGGGCGCTTGGCGATGTTATCCGCACCACACCGCTACTGCATCGTTTGAAGCAGGATCACCCTCGAGCGATGATCTGGTGGCTTACGCTTTCACCGGAAATTCTTCCCCCTCAGGTGGATGTTAAGTTGAATCTTTCGCCGGAGTCCTTAACGACCTTGCGCTCGGTGCGATTCAAACTGCTCTACAATTTTGACAAGGAAAAAGAAGCCTGCGCGCTAACCGATCAGCTTTCTTCAGACATTAAAAAGGGCTTCACTCTCAAAAATGGTAAATGCGCGCCCATTGATAAGGATGCAGAGCACAAATTCGCGACCGGCATCTTCGACGACCTCAACAAGGCAAATACAAAGAGCTATCCGCAGGAGCTGTTTGAGCTATGCGGTATGGAGTTCCAGGGCGAGAAGTACATTCTCCCCGTCAATGAATGGAACGACAAACGGTGGAAACTGAATCCAAAGAAAAAAATTATCGGCTTGAACACCGGTTGCGGTGGACGCTGGACATCCCGGCTCTGGCCGGATGCATCTTGGGTTATGGCTGCGAAGCATCTTAAGAAGACGGGTTATGAAGTGGTGCTCTTAGGAGGAGAACAGGAGCATAAAAAAAATCTCGCACTTGCCAAAAAAAGCGGGGCGCGATACTTCGGTCACTACCCATTGCAGCAGTTTATCAATTTGGTGAATCGCTGCGACCTCGTCGTCACGGCGGTCACAATGGCGATGCACATCACGATTGGACTCGGGAAAAAGATCGTACTGTTTAACAACATTTTTAACAAGCATGAGTTCGAGCTGTACGGGTTGGGTGAAATTCTTGAGCCCGACTTCGAGTGCACGTGCTTTTACTCGCCCACCTGTCCAAATAACTGCATGCAGTATCTGAAGCCGGAACGGGTTGTGTCATCCGTTCAGCGGCTGCTTCCCCGAAAATGAAGATTCTCATTCTCGGCACTGCGTATCCATTGCGCGGCGGCATCGCCCATTATAACGCGTTGCTCGCGAAACATCTTGGCGCACGGCACAACGTTGAGGTGATTACGTTCAAACGGCAGTATCCGACTCTCTTGTTCCCAGGCAAGAGCCAGCAGGAAACAGGCGACCCCGGTGTTGCAATCGCGAGCGAGCAGTTGATCGATTCCATCAATCCCTTCAATTGGATTCGCGTTGGATTACAATTAAGTAAACGCAGACCGGATCTTGTTGTCTTTAAGTACTGGCTTCCGTTTTTCGGTCCGTGCATGGGAACAATCTGCAGGCTCATCAAGCGCGGTACTTCTGCAAAAGTCATAGCAATCTGCGACAATGTTATCCCGCACGAACATCGCCCGGGCGATGGACTCTTTACGCGATATGCATTCGGAACTGTCGACGCATTCATTGTGCAATCGAGCACCGTTGAGCGGGATCTCCTCTCGGTTATTCACCAACCTCGCTATCAAAAAGTGGCGCATCCGGTGTACGAGATTTTCGGAACTGCTGTTTCGAAAGAGGAGGCGCGTCGAAGGCTTGGCATTACAGCCCAGCGCGTTGTGCTATTCTTCGGCTACATCCGCAAGTACAAGGGATTGCACGTGTTCATCGATGCGATGAAACTGGTGAACCGCTCTGTTCCTGTTAAAGCGCTGGCTGTTGGGGAGTTTTATGAAGATGATAAACCGTATCGCGAGCATATTCAACAGGCAGGAGTTGAGCAGTCGCTCCAGCTTGTGGCGGAGTACATTCCGAACGAACGAGTTGCCGAGTACTTTTGTGCGGCGGATGTTGTCGTGCTGCCGTATCTTTCGGCAACACAGAGCGGAATTGCGCAGATCGCGTATCAGTTCGACAAGCCGGTTATTGCTACCGACGTCGGCGGACTTGCCGAGGTGGTGATACACGGAGTCTCGGGATTTATCGTTCCGCCCAATGATCCGCAACAGCTTGCCGATGCGATTGTAAAGTTTTACCAGGAGAATTTGGAACGCAGCCTCTCGGTAGGCGCAAAGCAAGAAAAACGAAAGTACTCGTGGGACGTAATGGTAGAAGCGATTGAAGCCTTGGCGACAGATTCGTAACTTGAAGTGTCATTCGTGTCAATATGAAGAAAGTTCTTATCGTTGCGTATTATTTCCCGCCGTCGGGTGGGCCTGGCGTTCAGCGCGTGCTGAAATTTGTGAAGTACCTGACCGAGTTCGGCTGGCAGCCTGTTGTGCTTACCGTGGAGAATGGGGATTACCCAGCCCGAGATGAGTCCTTACTGGCGGAAATTCCCAAGCGCACAACTGTTTATCGAACAAAAATTTTCGAACCGTACGCTCTCTACCGCAAGTTCACCGGCAAACCGGCACATGCGCCGGTCGATGTGGAGACCATCCCAAGCCGTGATAGAAGAAAATCGTTGTCGGAAAGTTTTGCGGAGTTTATTCGCTCGACTTTTTTTATTCCTGATGCGCGCATTGGCTGGTATCCGTATGCAGTGGCAAAAGGGCTGGAGATTATTGAGAACGAACGAATCGATGCGATTTACTCTTCCTCCCCGCCGTACACAACGGCTGTGATCGCCCAGAAACTCCAGCGCTCAACCGGGAAACCGTGGCTTGCAGGTTTTCGCGACCCGTGGACGGGATTTCTCTCGACGCCAAACCGATGGCTCTTTCCACGCGCGATCGATAGGGCGATGGAGCACTCGGTGTTCAAAGATGCCGGTATGGTTGAAGGAGCCTGGCGGGGAATTCTCAAAGACATCATGGATAAATATCCCGACATCCCCTGTGAAAAATTATATTACCTCCCGAATGGATTTGATGCGGCGGATTATCCGAGCGACGAACAGCCGGTCAAAGATAAATTTACGGTTACGTATACCGGTTCAATGTACGGTTTACGCAATCCGAAAACATTCTTGCAAGCCGTCGAAGAATTGGTGGGCGAGAGTAAAATTGCGCAAGAAAAAATTCGATTGAAATTCATTGGTCGATTTGGCTCGGAAGTGCAGGAGATGTTTCGCGCGTCGTCAATCCGCGAATCGATCGAAGTTGTGCCGTATCTCCCGCATGGAGAAAGCATTCGCGAACTTCTTCGCGCACATACATTGTTGCTTGTTGTCGATGAAACAAAAGACAGCCGAGAGATAGTGCCGGGCAAAGTGTTCGAATACATCGGTGCACGGCGCCCCATTCTGGCGCTCGCTTCCGACGGCGCGGCGGCGGAGTTGCTGCGCGAGACCCGCAGCGGATACGTAGCCCCGAATACAGATATTCTTGCCATCAAAAACGCATTTCTTGAATGTTACGAGAAATTTGGCTATCGTCAAGAAACATTCGAGCCGAACGGAGAAGCTATCAGGAAATACGAACGGAGAGAAATTGCCAGCCAGCTTGCGGTTTTGCTCGACACACTGTACGCTCAACACACGACCCCTCGCCGCTAACCCATGACAACTCCAAAAGACAAATCCGCCTCCGCACGCGAAGGCTCGGAAAGGGATATTATCCCCAAGCGGTACCAACACGCTGCAGCCA
The DNA here is from genome assembly GCA_022616555.1 of Ignavibacteriota bacterium. Taxonomy (GTDB): domain Bacteria; phylum Bacteroidota; class Ignavibacteria; order UBA10030; family UBA10030; genus JAKEEG01. The sequence continues at coordinate 16,680 of JAKEEG010000049.1, forward strand.
TTGCTGTCTTGATTCTGGGCCTTGTGGTGTTCTTCAACCAGATCATCTTTGGCGGAAAAACAATTTTGGCGGAAGATAGTATAGCGTCTCACAGCTTTGACACGTATTTAAAAGACGCGAACGAGCAAGGCATCTTCCCGCTGTGGAACCCATACATTTTCTGTGGCATGCCGGGTTATGGTAGCTTGTCGGTGACGGGTGACCGTTGGTACGACCTTTCTGCTCTTGTGGCTAAACGAACAATCGCAGTGGTCGGCAGTGTACTCAATGGTACGGTCGGATGGGTGGTAGTATATTATATGATCTTCGCGGTGGGGATGTACGTGTTCGCGTACAGCAAGGTACAACATAAAGTCATTGCAACTGTCGTGGCATTAGCTGCGACATTTTCCACAGCCATCATTATCTGGATTGCGATTGGGCACAACACAAAAGTCATGGTGATGGCGTTCTTCCCGCTTATTTTTTATACGGTTGAACAATTGCGTCAACGGTTTAGTCTTCGCGACGCGCTGCTTCTCACCGTATTTGTGCATTTTGCCCTCACGGAAAGTCACGTGCAGATGATTTTCTATATCTATCTCTCGTTGCTTGTCTACGGGGTGTTCTTTCTTATTCGATCAGTGTTGAAAAAGGAAGACTGGAAAGGGGTCGTCCGCACAGCAGCCATCTTTACTGTCGCGACAGGGCTTGCCTTTGCCATGGATTCAGACCGGTATCTTTCAGTATTGGAATATAACCCTTACTCCATTCGCGGCTCGAACCCCATCACTCAAACTACAGCAGGAACAAACTCGAAAACAGTGAAAGGCGGGTTGGATTACAATTACGCGACGGCGTGGTCACTAAGCCCCGGTGAAATGATAACGTTTGTTGTCCCGTCGTGGTACGGATTCGGTATTACGGAATTTCGCGGCTCCCTGACAAACAACCAACTTGCCCGCGCCTCTACCTATGCAGGCCCGCAGCCGTTTGCCCATAACCCACCTTACATGGGAGTGGTGGTGTTGGTGTTTGCCGCGATCGGGTTTTGGAGGAATCGAACAGACCCGTTCATCCAATATCTTGGAGTGTTGATTGTTTTTTCGTTGTTCGTTGCGTTCGGGAAAGAGCTGTCGATCGTTTATGATTTGATGTATAATTATTTCCCGGCATTTAACAAGTTCCGCGTTCCTTCGATGATCCTGGTACTGGTGCAAGTGTTTCTGCCGTTGCTCGCCGGCTACGGCGTCTTGTCGCTCATCAAATTGCGGAATGGGAAAAATGGTGTTCAATCCGTGAAAAAGTGGTTTCAGATTGTCGCGGGCTCGACAGTAGGAATTGCCGCCGTGCTCTTGGTGGCGTATGAGAGCTTGCTCTCACGGCAGATGATACAAAACATGCTGGGTTCTTTTTTCGGGTTTGGTGTGCCGAAGGACAGAATCGTTGAACAAGTCTTTACCCGGATTCCGGCGAATGTTATTCAAGAAGTTACAGGTCATGTTGTAAGCATGGTGAAATCGGACATTGTGATCGGCGCGTTATGTCTTCTTGCCGCCGCCGGGGCAGTGTATTTGTATACCAAGAAAACTCTCAGTTTGACGATTTTCTCTGCGATTTTTACCGTAGCCATCGTAGCCGATTTATGGCACGTGGGCTATAAGCCGATGCATCTTCAGCCTCAACAGGATTTACAGCGATACTTTGCACCGACTGATTACGTCGAATTCCTTCACAAAGATACTACGGCATATCGCGTTCTGCAATTTGTCAACGGAGAGCTTCAGTACGATAACACGCTGGCGTACTGGCGCATACAAAACGCGTACGGTTATCAAGCCGCAAAAATCCGGGCATACCAAGATATGCTCGACGTTGTCGGGGGAAAAAATCCATTGCTTTGGAATCTGATGAACGTGAAGTACATCATCAGCAACCAGCCTGATACACTTGCTCCATTGCTGCAGGTATTTAGCGGCGCGCAGTCAAGTGTGTACTACAACACCGATGTGCTTCCGCGAGCGTACTTTGTCGATGGGTACGAAGTTGCCGCCGGCAAGAAAATCCTTGATAATATTGCCGCGAAGGCGTTTGACCCGCGCAAAGTCGCTTACTTGATGGAAGACCCGGCCCTTAAGATAGAGCCACCGCAAGCGGGTGCACGCGCTGAGGTTGTCCGGGTCGGCATCCAGGATCTTGAAGTGAACGTTGCCGCGACGGGCAATAATTTGCTTGTGCTCAGCGAAACGTATTATCCTGAAGGGTGGAAAGCGTACATTGATGGAAGCCCAGCGGATATTTATCGAGTGAATTATCTTTTCCGCGGGGTGGTTGTTCCAGCAGGGGAACACACGTTGACGATGGTATTTGAACCGGACGGGTTTGCTCTGGGCAAAAACCTCAGCCTCGCTGTCAATGTTTTTGTTCTTGCCGCGCTCGGCGTTGTGGTCGTTATGCAAGCGCGTAAGAAAAATTCACTCACCATATCATCGGAGTGAATGGTATGCTGAATTCTGACCTCTGCTTCCTTACTTCTGTCGTCTGCTTTCCATGTGCGGTATAACCGGCATACTACAATACGCTCAAACGGCTCAAACTGTTGATGGAGCCTTGCTCTCAAGGATGCGCGATGAGCTTGCTCACCGCGGTCCAGACCAGGCAGGGCAATTTGTTACACCCAGCCGTCGAGTCGGGTTGGGATTTAGGCGTTTGGCTATCGTCGACCTTTCCCCGGCGGGCCACCAGCCGATGTTTTCGCAAGACGGCTCGGTGGCAATCGCGTTCAACGGTGAAATTTACAACCATCTCGTTATTCGAAAAGAGCTTGAACGCAAAGGGTACAAGTACCGTTCGCGCTCGGACACAGAGACGATCATCTATGCGTACCAAGAGTACGGGCTAAGCTTTGTCCACAAACTGTTGGGAATGTTCGCCTTGGCACTTTGGGATGAGCGGGCGCAGCGGCTTATCCTGGCGCGCGACAGGATCGGCATCAAGCCGCTTTATTATACGTTTGCGGATGGAAATTTCGTCTTTGGGTCGGAAATCAAGGCGATGCTCCATCATCCCTCCGTACATCGAGAGCTGAACGAAGAAGCGATGGACCATTATCTGACGTTCCTCGTCCCGCCCGCGCCGATGACACTCTTTAAAGACATTTATAAACTCGAGCCTGGACATTTCCTGGTTGTCGGCACCGACGGTTATGTACACAAAGAACAGTACTGGGACCCCGTTCCACAGGGAGCGCAGCCCTCGATCGACTTTGATGGTTCACCAATTGCTCAATCAAAGTTGCTTGCCGGCGATGAGGCGATGAGCGAAGAATCGTGCGTGCGGAATATTCGAAAGTTATTGAAACAATCGATTAAAGACCGGATGATGAGCGACGTGCCATTCGGAGTATTTTTGAGCGGCGGCATCGATTCCAGCACCAACGTGGCCCTGATGGCAGAATTGATGGATCGGCCTGTCGATACGTTCTCCGTCGGCTTCCGCGATCTGGAAAAATATAACGAGCTGGGCTATGCGCGTCAAATTGCGGAGCAGTTCAAAACCAACCACCACGAAATTATCATCGATCATCGTGACGCGTTGGAATTCTTGCCCAAGCTCATCTATCATCAGGATGAGCCGTTGGCCGACCCGGTGTGCATTCCGCTCTATTTTGTTTCGAAACTCGCGCGGAACAACGGCACCATCGTGGTTCAAGTAGGCGAGGGTAGCGATGAACAATTTGCAGGCTATGCCTGGATGCAGAGAGAATTGCGTTTTTATCATACAGCATGGAAAGCGTACCGCGCGTTGCCAGCGTTTGCTCAATCCGCTATCTACAATACGGCCGCCGCAGTGTTGGAAAAACGGCAGTCCTATCTTATGCTCGAGTACATCCGCAAAGCGGTAATGGGCGAAGAACTCTTTTGGGGCGGAGCGATTAACTTTACGGAAACACACAAGCGCCATTTGCTAAATGGCTGGCGCTCGAAGGATTCCCAATCGCCTCACGATTTCGCCCGGCAGTGGCACCGTCAGTTGTTAGAGCGCGACCCGAGTGCGGACTATTTGAAGCGCATGATTTATATTGAATTCAAGCACCGCCTGCCGGAGTTGCTTCTGATGCGCGTCGATAAAGTTTCCATGGCGACTTCTGTGGAAGCTCGTGTGCCGTTCCTCGACCACCGGCTCGTTGAATATTCGATGTCGATTCCGACGGAGTTCAAAATCAAAAACGGAGAAACGAAGTACATTCTGAAAAAAGCGGTTGAAGGTATCCTGCCGCACAACATCATTTACCGGAAGAAGCAGGGCTTTGCGGCTCCGGTGAACGAGTGGTTGCGGAATGAGTGGGGATCGTTCGCTGAAAGCAAGCTGCTCAACTCGACATTAAGCAACAACGGATATATGCACAAGGAATTTATCCGCTCGATGCTTGACCAGCACCGAACACGTAAACGTGACGCGGGTCAGTATCTTTGGAATCTCTTGAATCTTGTGTTATGGCATGAGCACTGGATTGAAGGGAAGTCGTAACGGCAGGAAAGTGGTTGATTCTAAGGTTCTTTTTTTGTTAACTAATATTTGCGCCTATATTAATAGCTGAATATTCACTCCACGCTTCTGAGGTGAACATGAAAACATATTTTTGTTATTGTTATATATTGTTGTTGACTCTTGTCATTGTTTCCTGCAAAAGCACTGTGGTCCAATCGGATGACATTATAACCCGATGGGAAATCCATGCTAACAACCCCGTCTTAGAACAGACCCCAGCGGGTTTCGATGCCAACCATTTTTATTTAGCAGAAGGTAAGGTGTTGAAAGTGGGAAGTGAATACAAAATGTGGTACACAGGCGGGACAAATTATGTTTTTGGTGACACTCAAGCAGTTCACTTAGCCACCTCGCCCGATGGTATCAATTGGACGAAAGCCGGTCCTGTTGTCTATCGCGGGCAACCTGGGTCGTGGAATAACATGGGATCGTTGAATTGTACCGTCTTGTACGACGATGGTATTTACAGAATGTGGTTTGAGGGGCACAGCAGTGCACAGGTGCATAACGGAATTGGTTACGCCACCTCATAGATGGAATTACTTGGGATGTTGCCAGCGAGAGAGTTCTTACACCAACCGTTCAGAAACCGGCCATTTTTTCACCGGAGATCATTAAGCATGAAAATACATATTACTTATACTATTCAGTCGAACTTAATCCTCCACCCGATTCATTATTCGAAGAGCTTTGGCTGGTAACTTCAACCGATGCTCTTACTTGGACTGACCGAGGTGTCATTCTTCGCGGTCGGGGGAATGTTGGCTGGGAACGTGCAGGAGTATTTACCAATTCAGTAATTCATACAGGTAGTCGTTTTGAGATGTATTATACAACGTTCGATCAAAGCAATTGGTATATTGGAAAGGCTGTTTCTTCCAATGGTATCAATTGGACTTTTGCAAGCAGTGAACCCGGAATTCAGCCGAGCGATCTTTTGCCATGGTCTGTTGAGCGGGTTGCTTATCCGTCTGTGTTGTTCGAAAACGGCAAACGCAAAATGTGGTTTTCGGGAATGGTATCTTTACCGCAATGGCATATTTGGTATGCGGAAGAACAATAGATTGGATTTCACCTTTGTGAGACAAACATGAAAACGTACATTCACACGTGTTACATATTATTGCTAGCGCTTCTTCTTGTTTCCTGCAAAACGACCACAATTCAATCAGGAGATGAGAGCGGAGGATCACTGTTGTTGTTGATTTCGAAAGCGTCAACGCCTGCTGGAAGCTTTAGGATTGTCGTTCAAATGGAGCATGCGGAGTTTCCGGAGAGAAAAGATTCCGTCAGCGTTTTAGGCGGAGCGAATACAGAACAACTTCATCTGAAAAGTATTCAACCGGGGACTTGGCTACTGTCGCTGAGCGCAAAGGACAGTGCTGGTGTTGTATGGTATGATGCACAGGCATTGGTGGACATCCAAGAGGGGGAGGTATCTGTTGCTAACGTTTCGCTCGATGTATCAATGGGCGGACTGGAGGTTGTTATTGCATGGCCTATAGTTACAGTGGATTTGTTGGCGTACGCGAACAACCCAGTCTTAGAACAAACCCCCGACGGTTTTGATGCGGATTATTTTTTCTTTCACGACCCGAAGGTTCTCAAAGTAAATGGCGTTTATCGAATGTGGTACTCCAGCGGGTACAATGAAGCTACACAAGGAACAAACCTGAACTGGATAATATATGCAACATCTTCGGATGGTATCAATTGGGAGAAGCAGGGTCCGGTGTTAAACCCGGGTCCTCTCGGCAGTTTCTATGAGAAAGGGCCGGCTTTAGCCGCAGTGCTATATGATGAAGGGATATACAAAATGTGGTTTGTTGCAAATTCTGCAGCGGCATATGCAGTAGGCATTGCATACGCCGAATCAAACGACGGTATAAGCTGGACTGTCGACCCTGAGCTAGTGATTGAGAGCGATGTTTCAAAGCCTCAGCCACGATGGCCGGAAGTAATAAAAAAAGAAGGTGTGTACTATTTGTACTATGGTCTTGGACCGGGTACCACGGGTATAATAGAAGTGTATCTTATGACTTCGACAGACGGAGAACAATGGACAGATAGAGGAAAAGTGCTTGGTAAAAGACTCGGTGTTTCGTGGGAAACACAGGGTGTTGTTGCACCGGGAGTATTTGTCGAACAAGGTAAATTCAGGATGTTTTATACAGGACTCGGTGCAGGCGAACACTCGATCGGGTATGCGGAATCAATTGACGGCGTACAGTGGTTGAATCGTAGCGCAGAACCAGTCCTAGTTCCTAGCCAAGCATCGCCGTGGCAAATAACATATGCTTCGCATCCCACTGTAATGTGGGATGATGGTGCCTTGAAAATGTGGTTCTCGGGTTTGTCTCAATCTCCGTACCGGTGGGAAATCGGTTACGCAGAACAGCAATAGGCCGAATTTGTAAACCATCACAGAATGAATGAACTGCAAGTTGGATTATTACTCATCAACGGCCCTCTTCCTCCTCCGTATGGGGGTGTGGCGACATACCTGTCGCATGCCCTGCCGCATCTCGTACAAAAGGGATTCCGTGTCCACACTGTTCTCGAAAGTCCCCAAGAGAATTCACGACACTATCAAAAATATGAAAACCTGGGGGTTCGTATTCATTATGCAGAAACAACCAGGCTACAAAGACTGTTGAATGTTATTCGATACACTGGTCTGTGGATCTCGTTGTATCGTACCGCTCGCCTGCCCCTCGGGCTTTTTCTTCAAACTGTTGATTCAATCGCGCGCTGGCTTCATGTATGCGAGACTGTACTTCAACGCGCCTCAATAGACATCATTCATGCGTACGATTCCCCGTGGTCTCAGGGATTTGTAGCGGCGTACTTGGCAAAAAAAAACGGGAAGAAATACGTTCAAACGACGTTTGGTGAGATCGTGCCCCACAAGGAGGAGCTCGTTCATCACGACCAGTATGGCGAGCGTTATAAAGACCTTGTCCGGCACGTGCTTTCAAACTGCGATCTGATTATTTCAGTGAGTAAGCACTGCGCCGCTGAATTAAACTACGTTGGCATAACACACAATCGTGTACGCGTAAGTTACCACGGCGTAGATGGGAATTTTTTTAATACAAAGTACGATGGAAAGGAAATTCGAGACCGCTACCGATTGGGTACACATGAGGTTGTATTATTTCTCGGGCAAATGCGTCAACGCAAAGGCCCCCAGGTCCTTCTCGAGGCCATCCCACATATTGTACATCATGCCGACAATACTCGGTTTCTGTTTATCGGACCGGATTATGGCATGGTTGAGTCACTCAATCGCAGGGCGACCGAACTTGGCATTGAGCAAAATGTCATATGGGGAGGGGTGGTTCCAGATACGGATCTCCCCAACATCTATGCTGCTTGCGATGTTTTTGTTTTTCCAAGTTTAACTCCCATTGAATGTCTCGGTTTGTCGATGATTCAGGCTATGGCGTGCGGAAAACCAGTTGTAGCTTCTCGAATAAATGGTGCACCGGAGGTAGTCTCGGATGGAGAGACTGGATATCTCGTAGAACCAAACAACCCTGTACGATTAGCCAAAAAAGTGACCGAACTTTTGGTGCAACCGAATCTCCGCACGAGGATGGGGAAAGAAGGCCGCAGGAAGGCGGAGTCAAAGTTCAATCAGGCGACATTGGTCGAAGAGCTCCGTCAGTTGTATTTGGAGGTTATCCGATAGCATGGCTAAGCTGACAGAACAGGAATATCAAAGTTATTGGTTGAATGTACACAACAAGACGCCGGGCGATTTAGAAGCCGTGTGTTTTCCTCACAAACCCCCGTACTTCAACAAGTTTTTCGACAGGACGCAACGATATGCCATCCAACAGTTTGTTGAGCGCGAACAATTACCGTTGCACGGTAAAGCGCTGCTCGATGTCGGTTGTGGGAGAGGGAGGTGGTTGAATTTTTTCCATGAACGCTATGGTACGCACGTGAGTGGGGTTGACCTATCGAGTGAAGCGATAAGTGTTTGCAAGTCACGCGGATTCAACGCTTTTTGTGCTGATATCACAAAACTTCCATTTGAAAATGAAGAGTTCGACATTGTCACATCTGTTACCGTGTTGCTGCATCTCCCGTATCCCCAAAAAGAGGCCGCAGTTGCTGAAATTGTTCGCGTGCTTAAACAAAACGGTACGGTAATTCTGTTGGAAAATACTTGGAATGATCCGGCACCGCATGTGTATAGTCTTTCACTTGCGCAATGGGAAGAACTCTTGAATCGATATCGCCTGCGGATGATTCACAAGTCTGCCCATTGCTTCAATGTGGCGAGGATGCATCTTCCAAATAGAGCTGTAATTACGCCGATTATAGATTTTGTATCGATTGCTCTTGACTATCCGATTGAATATGCACTTATGAATTTTTACTATGGGAAGAGTTCTAACCGTTCACTACAGCATTTGATGGTGTTCCGAAAAGAAGGAGAATAAGCTGTATATCGTATGGCTCATTCAATTATCCGTGCTCTCCCCGTTCTCTTCGTCTGGCAATTGGTTTCGGTCGTTACTGGTTTTTTCACTCAGGTATTCCTTGCCCGCTCGTTGGGTCCACATGATAAAGGGATTCTCGATCTCTTTTTACTTATTCCTATTGTTGCTTCATCGGTTGTTGACGTCGGCCTGCTCTCGGCCAATACGTACTTTGCCGGAAAAGGAACAGCTTCCCTTCGTACTCTCCATGCGAATACATTGCTCTGGAGCATTTTTGTCGGTATGGCCACCATCATTATCGGATTCTTTTTGACGAGTGTTGGGAAAAGTCCGTTCGAGTCTCTGACAACCAGTCAATTTTTACTTTCCATCTCGTTGATATTGCCATCGCTGTACGTGTCTCTTTGGTCGGGGCTTATGTATGGCACCGGTCAATCCGTGTTGGTTTATCGAATCACGGGCGCAATTTCACTTGCCTCGCTGGCGGCATATGGTTTAGCTCTCTTGGGCGGCGCGCAACTTGAGAGCGTGCTTTGGATAAGCATTGCGCTGATAACTATTAAAGCTCTTATACCTTTGGTTCATTTCTCGAGAAGTGTTGGTCTGGAATTTTCGATGGATTTCTCTATCTTGAAGCAATCCATCAAGTACGGGGTTGCCCTCTACGTGGGCATTGCTCTGAATATGCTCCATTTTCGGTTTAGTCAGTTTTTTGTAGAATCGTACCTGGGACCTTTCGAATTAGGTTATTATGCGCTCGCAGTACGCATTGCGGAATTAATTTGGCTCCTCGATTTTGTAGTGATCAACGCATCAGTTTTCAATATCACATCGTCTAGTCTCGAAGAATCTGCCCGGATTACCCAGCGCATGACTCGCATGATTGGGCTGATGGTGATTTTGTTCGCGCTCGCAGTCGGACTCGCCTCGCCTCAACTCATACCTTTGGTGTTCGGAAAGGATTTTGCACCTGCAGTTACACCATTACTCCTTCTCCTTCCAGGCATCGTTGCATGGAGTGTCGGACGAAGTGTTGCGCAATTTATTTCCTATCAAGTGGGAAAACCCTGGCTCAATACTCAGGCAGCAGCATTTGCGTTTGTTCTCAATATCATCCTGAATATTTTGCTGATCCCAACTTTTGGTGTTGCTGGGGCATCCCTCGCCGCTACATTTTCATATTTTAGTATCACGATAGTTCTTTCGCTGATCTTTCGAAAACTCGCATCCGTGAAATTACTTTCCACATTCATTCCACAGCGAGACGACTTTCTCCTTCTGCGAGATACTGTCTTAAAAGACATCAGACTTTTCATGGCGGGTAAAAGGTAAGCGCCATGCACATTTCTACCCTTCGTTGGGAAGAGTTCTACGGGCTTCTCGCACAACAATCGAATCGATTAATTGACCCTTCGACCGGGAAAGTCTTAGAGCAATGGGTACACACTATTGCCTGTCCGATTTGTGGCTCCGCTGATTATACACTTCGTGTGTTTCGCAGCGGGTTTCAGTACGTAACATGCAACCGATGTGCCCTGGTCTATATCAACCCGCAGCTGACTCAAGAAGCAATTACTACTGTTTACAACGACGAAGCTGTACGAAAATTTTTTTTCGAACAACTGCTGCTGCCGTTTGTCGAAAGGGATCAACAGCCAGAATTTCATGCTCGCGCACGGGAATTACGGTCAATGGTTTCAACATCGCAGCCCCGGCTCCTCGATATCGGCAGTGCGGCGGGAAATTTTCTCCTGATTGCCCAGCAACACGGTTTTATTGGTGAAGGGCTGGAGTTGAATGAGTTATATCTCGATTTTATCAATAAGAATAGAAAACTTACTGTCTACAACAAATTGCTGGAGGATATGAAGTACCCCAACGCAACATTCGATGTAGTCACGTTGTGGGATGTGCTAGAGCATCTTCCCCAGCCTTGCCAGACAGTAGCGGAGATTTCACGGATTCTTCGGCCTCAAGGCCTTATCGCTTTAACGACAATTAACCATCGATGCTTCAATGAAAAAATTCTTAAAGAACGTTGGAGATATTATACGCCGCCTGATCACCTTTGTTCCTTCACTCCCGGCGTGCTCAAAAATTTATTGAACCAATGCGGTTTTACCAACGTGACGATTCGTCACCATTATATGTTTGAGGTGTTGGCGGAGCACTACTTTCGATTTGCGTTGCCTCCTTCGGAAAGGGATTCCGTCAATCTGTTTATCAAAAAGGCAAAAAAAATCCTTTATTTATTGTTGACTCGAGGTTCAGAAGCGATCATGAATACCCTCAGAAGCGGCGATCTTTTGACTGTCTATGCTCGAAAAGATTGATTAACTTTTCTGTTAATGAATGATAAATCAAAACTATCATGAGCCAGACTGAACATAGTATCACCAATACTCGCGCCACCGTACTCGTCCTCTCAGGAAACTCACAAACTCTTAGCGAGCAAGTCCGGCTGGCAACGGGCATTACGTCTGTTAACGTGGTTGCAACGGATGAAAGGATGATACGCCGGTTTCGAGAAATGCTCCGGTTAATAAGAAACGCATCGGGCTCATCCTTGCTATGCTTTGGATGCAGTGATCTTGAGCTGCAAAGATTTCAAGTTATCCTGAAAAGTTATTTGCTGTTGTCTGGGGCTTCAACTCTGTGTATTCTCGATGAGCGGGGGAGAAATGCCAAGGTTACGGTTCCGGCAGTGTTGTTGTTTGATATTCCGAGGTTCCTGTTCGAGTTAGCGGCGAGTGCCATCGTAATCGTTGTCACGTCAATCACATTGTTTGGTATGCGGTTTTCACTTCGGAAGAGAACACGAAAAGTAATTGTTGAAGAGTAAACTTAAAGTATGACTACCGAACAAAATGCAGAGCAACTAAAGCAAAAAGTTCGCGAGTATTGGAACGCAAACCCATGCGGAACTCAATTCGCTCACACTGACTGGGGGACGAAAGAATTCTTTGACGAAGTAGAACGTTTCCGTTACTCCTCCCAGCCATTTATGAAAGAACTTGTGGGCTTTGACCGATTCGCCGGAAAACGGCTTCTCGAAATCGGCTGCGGTCTGGGAACCGATCTGTTTCAGTTTGCGCGCGGAGGCGCGAGTGTGACGGGAACAGATCTAACGCCCCGGAGCATAGAGCTCGCCAAGGCTCGGTTTGACATGGCCGGGGTTCCCGCGCAGATGTTGGTCGCAGATGCTGAGAATCTTCCGTTTGAAAACGATTCGTTCGATGTCGTGTACTCGTTCGGAGTGTTGCACCACACGCCGAATACCGAAAAAGCAATCCGCGAGGCGTACCGTGTACTTCGGCCGGGAGGAACAATCATTCTGATGCTCTATCACAAGCATTCGCTTCATGTGTATCTCGGCGCTCCGCTGTATTGGCTTGCAGGCAAGATTCGCAAGGGATCCCTCTCTGCGCTTGAGAATTACATACGCATCTACGACGGCGACGAAAATCCGCTCGGCAAAGCCTACTCCCGCTCAGAAGCCCGACGGATGATGAGAAACTTTTCAAACGTGAGAGTGACATTATGCGACCCAATCCGCCGAAAATACTCGCGCCCGCTGAATACTGTCAATCAATTGTTGTTTGCGCGTTGGTTGGGATTTTGGATGGTATTGAAAGGAAAGAAGCCCGCGTGAGCAATATTCTTATGACCCATGACGTGCCTGTTTGCATGCTTGAACAATTCAGCAAGCAGTTATGAAAGCGATGTTTCTCAGGACAGACTTTTACGGTCAACTGAACGTTGGAGGATCGTTTTCGCACGCAGCGGGATTCCTCGGGGGGCTTCGTAAACTTGGGCACCCCTACTTTGTCGTCAGCAGCGGCGCTTTTCCAGCGGCAAACGATGCACAGGTCTACCAGATTCCCTACTCCAAATTTTTTTGGAATCTTCCTGAAGTTCATTCGATAGCGTACAATGCAAGGGTCATCCGGCGCGCACAACAAATCCTTCAGCGAGAAGAACCCGATTTTATCTACCACCGGCATAGCGAGTTCAATTTCGCAAGTTCTGTGCTCGCGCGAAAATTCAGCATTCCACTGGTTCTCGAGTTCAACGGCTCGGAAGTATGGGTGAAAAAAAACTGGGGAGTGATGTATTTGAAAGGCATCCTACAAAACGCCGAGGATGTTCAGTTGTTGAGTGCGGACCTCATTGTGGTTGTTTCGGATGTGATTAAAGAAAGTCTTATTCAGTGGGGTGTCGACCCGGATAAAATTCTGGTTAATCCTAACGGTGTTGACCCGGATCAATTTCATCCCGGTGTTGATGGCTCGCAAGTCCGGAAGCTGAATCGGCTCGAGGGAAAAATCATAGCGGGTTTTGTGGGCACGTTTGGCGCGTGGCATGGCGTTGAAGTCATGGCGAAGGCAATTAAACCCACGATTGAGAAAAACCCGCTAGTACATTTTTTGATAGTAGGCGACGGCGCACTTCGCGGCGAGGTCGAAAGAATCATTCGCGACGATAATGTTGAGGAATACGTCACGTTGACCGGGTCTGTGGCTCATTCCGATATCCCCCGGTATTTGGCTGCGTGCGACGTATTGCTCTCTCCGCACGTCCACAGCGTTGACGGCACACAATTTTTTGGCTCCCCGACGAAGCTATTTGAATACATGGCGATGGCGAAACCGGTCGTAGCAAGTGGCGTTGGACAGATTGGTGATGTCATCCATGATGGGAGAAACGGTTTGCTGATGAAAGAACGCGATCACGTTGACCTTGCGGAAAAAATTCTCACACTCTCTCACGATACTGCCTTGCGCGAACGTCTCGGAAGCGCAGCGCGACAAGATGCTCTTCAACATTATACCTGGGAGCAGAACGCGAGGCGAGTAACTGAAGCTGTCCAACCATTGTTGAAACGGTAATTTGTGGAACGGACTCTCGACCATTATCGAAAACTTATTACGCACCGGATAGTCCGCCCGCGATGGTGGCGTCTCGTACTTGCAGACCAATTGAGTAGGTTGACTGCCGTCAGTTTTCGAAAACTCTTTCCCTATCGTGCACCGAGTGACGAGTGGCTTGAAGATTTTCACAAGAATGCACGGTTCCGTTTTTACGTTCATCCTCGAAACCAAAAAGATTTCTTTCTTCACCAATTGACTCAAACTCAGAGTCAAGACCAAATCCTTCAAGAAGCCGGAGATGTCTTAGAAAATAAATTTCAAACGCTTGGGTCCAGTACTGTCTCTCTGGGTAGCTCGATCAACTGGCAACTCGATTTTAAAAGCGGCAAAGAGTGGCCGCTCGCCGCTGCGGGTGAACTGGATTTACTTGACCTCACCTACCACTCGGACGTTAAAGTGCCATGGGAATTAAGTCGATTTCACCAAGTCTGGTGGCTGGGCAAAGCTTATTGGCTTACGCGCAACGAACAGTACGCGGAAAAATTCCGCGACCTTGTGAACGATTGGATTGACCAAAACCCAATTGGCAAGGGAGTCAATTGGGTTATTGCAATGGAAGTTTCCATCCGCGCCTGCAATTGGATCGCAGGCTATTACTTTTTTTGTGAATCGAAAACTTGTTCAAGTGATTTTTGGATAAAGCTTCTGAAAAGCCTGTATACCCACGGTCTGTTTATCAGGAATAATCTTGAATACTCGCGAAAAAGCGGAAATCATTTTCTCTCTAATCTTGTTGGACTCGTTTTTTTAGGCGTCTTGTTTTCCGATACGCGGTTCGGGAAAGAGTGGTTGCATGTCGGTGTGCAATCCCTGACGAATGAACTGCCGTGCCAGGTTACACCGGATGGCGTTGACTACGAAAAGTCTACCAGTTACCAGCAATTGGTGCTTGAATTTTTTACTGCCGCAACAATTTTATGCCAACGGAACAAGATCCGTTTCAGCGAATCCTACATGAAGCAGCTGGAATCAATGTTTGAATACGTGCAGCACTACACGCGACCCGACGGTTCCATTCCGCTTGTCGGTGACGCGGACGATGGGCGCCTGTTTCGGTTTTCCATGAACGACAACATCAACGACCACCGGCATATGCTTTCCGTCGGGGCTGTGTTGTTCAACCGCAGCGATTTCAAACATGCCGCGGGAAAATTTTCGCAAGATGCCCTCTGGTATTTCGGAGGCGAAGGCTTTGAGAAGTACCAGCTCTTGCGCGAGGAACCCAGGCCGCTTGCCTCACAAGCATTTCCACACGGCGGATTTTATGTCATGCGAGGCGTGAACGCACACGTATTCATCGACGCTGGAGACATCGGGATGAATGGACGAGGGGGCCACGGCCATAACGATACGTTCAGCTTCGAGCTATGGGTGGAAGGCCGGCCGTTTATCGTCGATTCCGGAACCTACGCCTACACGTTCGATGTCGAAGCACGGCAGGCGTTTCGGAGTACTCGCGCGCACAATACAATCATGATCGACGATCGGGAAATCGCCGAGTTTGCCGGGCTCTGGAGCATTAAGGAAGATCTCACGAGTCCCAAGGTGTTGCAATGGAAAACATCCGGCGAATCGGACATTCTCGAAGCGGAACACTATGGTTACGCGCGGCTGTCACAGCCTGTCACACACCGCAGAAAGTACGAATTCGATAAACAAAGAACTTCATTAGCGATCACGGACACACTTTCCGGCACCGGGACACATGTCCTACAGATGGGACTGCACCTCCATCCGGAGGTTGCAATAGAACAAACGCAGGGCAAACAATTTACAATATCGTCGGAAAAGGTGCGGTTGCGCATTGAGTTGAGCGAAAATGCGCATGTCGTTGATTCGTACTATTCACCGAGCTACGGGATGCGCATTCCCAATAAAGCGATACAGGTAAGAGTCTCCGCGCAGTTGCCTGTCAACATCAGCACGATGATTTCCCGCGGTTAATTCTTATTGCTTGTGCTTCATGGCGAAGTAAAGAGCAACGCCGTACAAAACAAATCCTATTGCAAACAGTTCATACCAGTACGGCATCGGCATTTGCATGCGCAGCGTTGCATCGATGTCGTACGTAAATGAAAACAAGATGATAAGCGAGCCGAGTATCGAAAGCATCCACGCCCGTTTACCCGGCTTGTAGACTTCGCCGTTGCGCTCTCTCTGAAGAATTAGCCAGCCTGCCAACATTAACACGAGCGAAATCAGTACCGGCGCGATTACTGGACCGATCCAGGGAAAAGGGATAAGGAACAACACATCCCAGTCCAGCAGTGAAGAAGGCCAATCGAGCGTTACTTTCAGCCAGACGTAATAGAAAATATCCCACACGCCGAAGGCGATTGCGAAGTACGCGAACTTGCTCCACCGCGTTGTGCCGGCAATGATTCCGGCCGCACCGAGCATGATGATTGTTGAAAACTCACGCGCAATCTCAACGATGAGGGGAAAATCCGGTGTGAACTTCAGCGGGAACTCAAACCCATGCGGATAGTACAACATCCGGAGATACACGACAACGGAAGCTTCCACAAACGCAAACGCGATGGCGAAGAGGGAAACCCAGAGGATGCGATGGTACATATTCATATCAACTCGTAGGGGCAGAATATATTCTGCCCCTACAAAATGAATTATTGTATCGGCATGGTAATAATAAACGTTGTGCCTTTGCCTTCGGTCGATTGCACTTCGATTTTTCCGCCCTGCATGTCAATCGTGCGCTTGGCAAGCGCGAGGTTTAAGCCCACGCCGCGCTCCTGTACGATTTTCACAAACGGCTCGAACACTTTATCCAGAAACGCCGCCGGGATACCGCTCCCGTTATCGGCAATGGTGATGACTAGTTTTCCGTTTTCATTTGCCGTTGAGAGCGTAATTTCGCCGTCCGGCGGTACATAATTAATTGAGTAATTGATGATGTTCATCAACGCTCGGGTGACGCGGTCGTAATCGAGCTGCGCGCTGCCGGTGTAGCCCTGTTGGACCTGGAGCCGAATTCCCTCGCGCTCCAAATCGGGCCTTACCATTTGCTCGACATAACCGATGACCTGCGGCACTCGGGCGGACATTTTGTTCGCTTTCAAATCTCCCGTGGTGAACTCCAACAAGTCCTGTGTAATTTTCTGCATCGTCTGCACGGAATTTTTCGTTGTCTCAAATGCCTGTTTGCGCTGGTCATCTGAACCGCTCCGCTGGAGTTGGTCCACCGATGAAAGAATTTCCCGTATGGGCGCGCGGAAATCTCGTATGAGCGATTGCGCGATTTGCCCGACCGTCGACGTGCGCAGCGCATCCTGGCTCTGCTTCAGGGCTTTGCGCATACGGTCGAATGACTCGGCAAGTATGCCGAGCTCGTCGCTGGATTTTTTCATGCCGACATCGTAATTCAGGTTGCCCTTGCGCAGTTCTTCGGTTGCCGTTACCAGATTGCGCACGGGTTTCTGGATGAGCGAGCGGTAGAAGATAAACCCGACGCCCAGCGACACCGCGGCAAACCCGAGCGAGATAATCGCCGTGCGGTTGGAGTTTGCGCGAATCGATTGGTTGATTTCCGTGAGCGGCAGTTTTACATGCGCAACACCGAGAATATGCCCGACTTCCACTTCGTGGCATGCCTGGCATTTTCGTTCAGCCTTAAACGGAATGATCGCCTCAAAATCCTCCTCGCGCCGCACGTACATCGCCGTCCCAGTGCTGAATACCTCTTCGCCGATCGACCCCTTGCTCATCGCTTCGCGCATGCGCGCATTCAAGCGGGTTGCACGCGTGGTGTCGTCGTCGAGGTCTTCAAGCAGGTGGAGATTGTCCGGGCGAATACGGATGTAAAGGTCGAGTAAACCGCCTGCGGTGCGGATTTTATTGAGAAAACTATCCTCGACTTTATACTTGTCGACCATCTGCGAGACGAGCGCTTCGCGCACAATGTGCGCCTTCTGGAAGGCGGCATCCTTGGCCTGTTCCAGCATTTGCTCTTCGGATGCCTGGATCGTCAGCTCATAGCTGCCGATGATCGCAATAATAAAGAGCGGGACGAACGTGACAAGCAATTTAGTCGATAGGCGCATTACGCGTCTCCTTATACTAGCCGTGCCAAAAAGCGTGGGAGTTACTTAAGAATACGAAACCGGAACACAAACGGATTTCGATGCATACAAGACTGGTCGAGAGTGTACGGCATTATCAAGAAAAAATCCAATATTCTTTGAGCGCACATAAATACAGTGTCCCGCTGTCTTTTTGCCGGCAGCGGGACACAAAAAGCTCTGTAAGAATTTTATATTGGCAACCCCCTGCATTCCGGTTAGCTGCGGCTAACCGGAACCTGCCTACCGGCAGGCAGGCGCGTCCCCCTTGAACAAGGGGGACAAAAAGCACTTGCGAAACGCTTTTCCCCTTCTTCATGAAGTCGGGACGGGGTGGCTGTCCTTCGCTAATTACCGCCAGCTTGTCGTTGCTGCGGCTGTTCCGGCTCGGGTTTGCGCGGGAACTTCGCATCGGTCATAGCCGCATTGTACGCAAATGCCGCCATGATAATCGACGCCTGCTTCACATCGCCTTCCTGCACGCGCTCGTACACATCCATATTCGAGTGGTGTGTGCGGCTGTCGTACTCAACGGGGTCTTGGATAAACTGGAACCCCGGCAAGCCGACGCCGTCGAATGCGAGGTGGTCGGTGCCTCCAGTGTTGTTCAACGTGAGCGTGTTCGCGCCCATGTCTTTGAACGGCGTGAGCCACGCGCGGAAAATATCCCGGGCCGTCTCGTTACCCTGCATATACACGCCGCGTACTTTTCCGGTGCCGTTGTCGTTATTGAAGTACACGGAGAATTTTTCGTGTGCCGGTTTGATGGTTAGTTCGCCACCGCCAGCTCCGGGCCTGCCGCCGGTCGGACTTTCCGCGAAGTGTTCTTTCACGTACTCACGCGAGCCGTGTAACCCCTGCTCTTCGCCGCCCCACAAGCCGATGCGGATGGTGCGGCGCGGTTTCAGTCCGAGTGATTGTAAAATCCGTACGGCTTCCATGCACACCGCCGAACCCGTGCCGTTATCCGTTGCGCCGGTGCCGGCTTGCCATGAGTCGAAGTGAGCGCCGATCATCACGACTTCGTCTTTCAAGTCGGTGCCGGGAATTTCCGCCATCACGTTGAAGCCGTTGGCGGCTTTGGTGAATTCCACCTCAAGCTCCATTTCCATTTTCAATTTTTGTCCCTTCTGGATCATTCGCACCATGCGGTTGTAATGTTCCGCGGCGAGGGAAATCTGAGGAATGATCTTCGGGGCTTTTGCATCATACACGCTGACGCGTTCGCTCGGCGGGGTGCTGGCAGGGTAGGGAACAGACGCTTGCTGCACGAAAATCGTGCCGCCGTCTCCACGTCCGGCATCGAGCGCTGCCACCGCGCCTTCGCTCTGAACAAATTCCAATTTTATGGGACCCAACCGCGACGCCATAATGTTGGTCATGGTGCGTTGAATGTCCTCTTCTTTTGCTCCGGGCATGAATTCGTTAATCAGCGCGCGCAAAGCAGAATCGCGTTGCACAGGCGGCATTTGCATAATTGCCGCCATGTTGGGCATGCGGAAACCGCCGCGCCTGCCGCCTTGCGGCATGGGGGCGTTTGCCATTTGCAGTAAAACGGAATCGGCCAGGCGTTCTGCTTGCGGGTCGAAATGCGCCTCGACATCCCGCGGGCTGGAGACCAGAACGAATTTCCCCTTAAGTTTTCCTTTGTACTTTTGCAGGTCGGCTTCCGAATCTGCGTCGAGGTACACAACGTCGGCTGAAACCGTTCCGTTCAATCCGGTTGACCATGCTTTAGGATAGGCGATGACCGGGAATGCGCGAGGGCTTGTCAGGCTGGCGGAAAATTTTTTCAGCGTCCAGCCACGGCCAAACGGTCCCCACTCATCATAATGAACATTCTGGAGACCCCACTCTTTCAGTTTGGCAGATGTCCAGTCTGCCGCCTCTTTGTATTCGGGCGAGTTGGTGAGGCGCGGCCCGTAGACGTCCGTTAGCCAGCTTAGGGTTTCCATCACCTGAGAGCGGTTCATTCCCTCGTCGATGATTTTGTTGACGGCTGCAGTATCGTAGTGCGTTAAGGGCACTTGTGCGAATGCCTGAGCGGCAAGCACGAGCATCAATAATGCAACAGGAAGGCACAGTTTTTTCATACATCCTCCGATTGATATTGTATATGAGAAGGAAACAGCGGCAGCGCAAGGTTGACCGCGGAATAAAAACTTCTGCGCGTCAACGTAGTAAAATAATTTGCAACTTACAATTTATTCGTTTACTGCCGTTCGGGGTGCAGAATTAGACGGATGAACGTTCTCGAAGTTGCTCAGGTTTTGCAAGCAGGCTCGTGCAGGCTCTCAAAAGTAATCTTCTATAATTACTGTCGATAAAGAAACCCTCCCGCTTTGCGGGATTTCGCAGAAAACGCTCAACCTGCATTCCGACTACACGTAACCGGAACCTGCCTACCGGCAGGCAGGCGCGTTCCCCTTGTGCGTTTTTTTTGCATCCCGCTGTTTAATAGCGGGAGTTAGGGGGACAATAAGGCTTGAGAGAGGCTTTCCCCTCCTGTCAAAGGAGGGGTGTCCGAACGTCTTTTGTCGGGACGGGGTGGTTATTCTTCTTCCATCCTCAAACACAATGTCATTTATTTAAAACGGCACTAGTTTACCCGTATACGGATTCGCCACTCTTGCTCGTACGTATCGTACAAACCGATAATATAGACCGGGGTGGTTCCGTTTTTCCCTTTAACCGAGCCATACCCTTGTATAATCATCCACTGTCCGAATGTGAAGATATTCAGTCTCGTCTGGCCGTTGTTCAACATTTTTGAAGGCGCCTTAAAGCCCGTCATACTGCCCTCGCCGCCGCCCTGTGTTTTCAGCTTTGCGGCGTATTTTTTTCCCTCAATGATGACCGCGTCCATTTGCTGGTAGAGGATATCTTCGTCGTTCGATTGATTGTAGACATCGACAGTTTTATTGACGCCGTACGCAGCGAGGCCTACGACGATGGCGACCAGGACGAACAAGAGGAGTTGTTGATGGCCCACGCGGTCTTTAATTCACGTATGTGATCGATGTCCACCGGTCTTGAAGGCGGTGGTATTCCGCTACGACGTACACAGGAGTTTTTTTATCCCTTCCTTTACGTCCTCTTGCAACACCGAATCCCTGAAAGGTCAATCTGTTTTTTCGTACGTTGACCGTGAGCCAAACCTCATCCGTTTTGAGAAGATTCTTAGGCGCCTTGAAGCCGATAAAATCGCCTTGTCCACCGCCGAGGGATTCTATTTTTGCCGCGTACTTTTTCGCTTCCGTTACGACGATATTCATTTGCAGCAAGATCATGTCCCGGTCGTGTGTTTGGTTGACCCAGTCGATTGTTCTCTGTGCGCCGTACATCGCGAACCCTGTTATGAACACAACAAGAGCGATAATTGTCAGTTGTTGTTGGCCCATCGAAATATATTCAGACTAGAAACTCATTTCAAAAACGAGATTGCTTCGCTTGGAAACGTCTGCCTACCGTCAGGCAAGCTCGCAATGACAGGTTTAGGGTATTTTTGAGACCGCTTCTAATTGACGTTTAATCCCATCAGTCCCAGCTCGCCCAATATAGCCCTCGATGAGCCACCGACAACGGTGAGCGCCCAGAACTCCGCTTGGTTTTTCTCAGCACAGTATCGCGCAAGCTGCGTGATCAGCCCGACTTTTTCTTCGTGCGAGAGCTCGCTCCACTCGGCGTCGGACACGACGAGCCTCGCATGGGGAACATCCAGCGACATGACCAGTCCATCAGCCTCAAGTTGTCGCACGGCGGCGTCCACGTCGGAAAGCTGTTCCGGCAAAACAATACGGTTGGTGATCTGCACGTAGTCGTAAATCACGTACCCGAAACCGGACAAGCACATCGCCGACAACACGACGATGATCATCGTTTGCCGGCGGTCTTCCCTTTGCACTTGAGCGACTGTCTTAACTCTTACTGCTGCCATCGTGGGGGATACTCAACGTCTTACAACGAAACGGTACGGCCGCGCGTGTGCGCAGGGTTTTCGGAAAAAGTAGCACAATATACTTGCCGTGTAGGGCAAAAGCAATGGACAATTCGGATATTTAGCATGCTTGTAGGACAAGAGGAAGCCGTTTCGCATATTTTTTTATTTTTTCGTTTCAATTTGAGGCAATAGATGAATTATTTATTTACTTTTGAAACTTCACAGGGCGTTCAATTGAACGCCCCTACAATCCATGCCCATCATCGAATCCGTCGCATCGAAATTCAAAGAATTGTTTCGCGAGACGCCGCTGTTGGTGCGCTCGCCCGGCCGCGTAAACCTGATCGGCGAGCATACGGACTATAACGATGGCTACGTTCTGCCCGCGGCAATCGATGAGGCGATGTATTTTGCCATCGCGCCGAACGGAGGGAACGAGTGTCGCGTGCACGCGCTCAATCTGAATGCCGAGCACCGTTTTACCATCGGGCACGCGAATCACTCCGATAAGCGCTGGCCCAACTACCTGATGGGCGTTGTTGAACAGTTCAACAATGCCGGTTATCGCGTGGGCGGATTCAATTGTGTCTTCGGCGGCGATATTCCCATCGGCGCTGGGATGTCGTCCTCCGCTGCGTTGGAAACAGGGCTCGCGTTCGCGTTGGATCGTTTGTTTGCCTTGAAGGTCGACGCCCTCGCACTGGTGAAGCTTGCGCAGAAAGCCGAGAACGAATTTGTCGGTGTGGAGTGCGGCATCATGGACCAGTACATCAACATCTTCGGCAAGCGCGGCAACGCGCTGCGCATCGATTGCCGGACGCTGGAATCCGAGCTCGTGTCCTTCCACCATCCCGCGGCGATTGTGCTGTTCGATGCGGGCGTCTCGCATTCCCTTGCCGGCTCCGGGTACAATAAACGCCGCGTTGAATGCTCCGCCGGTGTTGCCGCCGTAAAACAGAAACACCCGGCGGTAACGCATTTGCGGGACGTCAGCATTGCCATGCTGAGCGGCTGCAAGGGTTTGATGGATGCCACTGTATATCGGCGCTCCAAATACGTCGTTGAAGAAAATGACCGGGTGTTTGCCGCTTGCGCGGCGCTGGCGCGGAACGACCTCACTGCGTTCGGTGCCCTGCTGTATGCTTCGCACGAAGGCTTGAGCCGCGAATACGAAGTGAGCTGCGCAGAACTCGATGTCCTTGTCGATGTTGTCCGTGAAATGCCCGGCGTGTATGGTGCGCGGATGATGGGCGGCGGTTTTGGGGGCTGCACGATTAATTTGATACAACCTGATGCTGTTGAGCTTGTGAGCACGGCTGTGCGCAAGCAATACGCGAAGAAGTTCGGACGCGAACCGAAGGTGTACGTTACGTCCATTAGCGATGGGACTAGCATTGTCGTACCCTGAAGGCAAGTTAAAAGCTTACTTTCTTTCCGAGAAAGAAAGTAACAAAGAAATCTTTCCGAAATCGAAACGCACGCTCATGACCGTCCTACGCACGATCCTGAAATCAGCCTTGGAAAGCGAGGCTGATTTCAAATGCACGCCTGCCTGCCGGCAGGTCATGAGCTACCTCTCGCGCACCGCCATCGATTTCGGAGGCCTCACACAAAAGCATCAACATAAAAACACCTCCCCCTTTACCCCCCTCGGAGAGGGGGATAGAAAAGGCTGAACCCATCCCCTAGCCCCTTCCCTAAAAGTTAGGGAAGGGGAATAAAAAAAGAAGCACACCCACTCTTTACGTCACAAAGGATCATCGTTTTATATAGCAGAAGGGCAACACCACCTAGCCACTCCTCGGAGAGGAGGGGGGACGCGTCAGCGAGTGATTTCGATATGTTTTTGTTTTGTCTTTTCTTCTATCTCCTAACTTCTTGCTTCTAAGTTCTGCCTTAAAAAAATATCCTAACAGTGAAGGTGCTCCCGCGTGCCGGGCGGGACGTGCCTGTAGCGCTCAACCGGTACGGCTGTTTCGTCCGGTGGAGCCGTCTTTATTCAAAAGACGCATCAGCCCGTTTGGTACCCGCAGCACGGGCGACGAGGCACGAGGCTGAAATTTTTTCCTGGCTTTGAACAGCTTTGTGTGTTCAGCGAGACACCTTGGAGCCTTCTGCGGAGCGACCGCAGATACGCCTCGAACTTGTCGGGAGGCTGCCAAGGCCAGACA
The DNA here is from genome assembly GCA_022616555.1 of Ignavibacteriota bacterium. Taxonomy (GTDB): domain Bacteria; phylum Bacteroidota; class Ignavibacteria; order UBA10030; family UBA10030; genus JAKEEG01. The sequence continues at coordinate 40,785 of JAKEEG010000049.1, forward strand.
CCTTCACGTTAGGAGAATGTGGATTCGCGCGCCTGCCTGCCGGTAGGCAGGGATTTCACGGATTTACGCGGATACGCATATTCTAAATGATCGTACGCGAGACAGCGCAGTGCAATCATTCCAGGTGCATCTGCACGATTGTTGGATACTTGAGTTACAGCTGGTAACTTCGGGGCGATTTTGGGGTGTTTCTCCGTAGGAGTTCTCGGACCCCTACGAGAGTCTTCAGACTGCAGAAACGGAGAGATTGCGCTTTCCGGTATTTGTACGAAGCGCAAAATCTCAATTTTTCTTAATTTACTATAATGATTTCAAAATGTCAAGTAAAAAATGCAGGGAATGTAAATTATTTTTGATGCACGAAACCCCTGTCGTTATTGGCTAAATTCATTTTACTTAATTTTTAAGTAGAAAATTGATGGATTTGTTCGATTTTTCGTCAATTTTATAAAACCCCCGATACATAGGTGTTTTATGGTTTTAAAAAAATGAATTTTTCTGTATCACAGAAAATACCCGTCTGGAGGGGTTTTTCTGAGGCATCGATTTCGTGCCCGTTTGGAAGGGGTTTTTAAACCTGCGAGGTTTTTGGAAACCTCGCAGGTTTCTCGGTCTCGGTCGGAGACCTTCGACAATAAAAGGGTATGAGATGTGGGTTTTGAGGTGCGTTTGCACCCGCTTAAATCAACCCGTATATTCAGCCTCGTATGACCACCGAACCACATCCCTTATCCCAATACCCACACCGGCGGAAGAATATCCTGACGGGCGAGTGGGTGATGGTGTCGCCGCACAGGACGGGGCGGCCCTGGCAAGGGGAGATCTCCCTGCCTGAAAGTGACCGCAGGCTAGCGTACGACCCGCAGTGCTATCTTTGTCCGGGGAACACACGCGCGGGCGGGCATGTGAATCCCCACTACGAAAGCACGTATGTGTTCACGAACGATTTCTCTGCGCTCGCTGAGGACGCGCCAGCATATAAAGAGTCGGGCGGAGGGTTATTCAATGCCCGCACGGAGCGGGGGATTTGTCGGGTGGTGAATTTCTCTCCCCGCCACGATTTGACGCTGGCGGAGATGAAAGAGCGGGACATCGAGAAGGTCATAGCCGTATGGCAGGAGGAGTACGGCGCGCTTGGGGCAAAGCCGCACATCAACTATGTACAGATATTTGAGAACAAGGGCGCGATGATGGGTAATAGCAATCCCCATCCACACGGGCAGATCTGGGCGCAGGAGAATATCCCCGGCGAGCCGGCAAAAGAGCTGAGGCAATTCGCCGCGTACTATAAAAGAAAGAAGCGCAGTCTGCTTGCCGATTATCTCAAAGCTGAGTTGGAAGCGGGCGAGCGCGTAGTCTATGAAAACGCCTCGTTCGCGGTGGTAGTGCCGTACTGGGCGGTGTGGCCTTTTGAGACGCTGTTGATTTCCAAGAGGCGGGTTGGGGACATTGTGCGATTTACGCCGGAGGAGTCGAAAGATTTTGCCAACGCGCTTTCGGTGCTGACGGTAAAGTACGATAATGTGTTCAAGACGTCGTTCCCGTATTCGGCGGGCATGCATCAGGCTCCGACGGACGGGAAGAAACATCCGGAGTGGCATTTCCATATGCATTTCTATCCGCCGCTGTTGCGTTCGGCGCGTGTGCGGAAGTTTATGGTGGGGTACGAGATGTTGGCGGAACCACAGCGGGATGTGACTCCCGAATGGAGCGCGAAGATGTTGAGAGAATTGCCGGGGGTGCATTATAAGGCTGGTTCTTGAGCCGTTCCGTTTGTCGTTAGTAACTTGGGTCTTTACTTTCTTTCCGAGAAAGAAAGTAACAAAGAAATCTTTCCGAAATCGAAACGCACGCTCATGGCTTCCCAATGCATGAGCCAGATTTCAGCCTCTGAAAAACGAGGCTGAAATCAAACTCACGCCATGAGCTTGTCCGCCCGCATCCGCCGTCGATTTCGGTTTGCCTGCGCGCACAAGAAAATAGAGAAGACCTACAAAGAATAAGTTATGAGCAAACAGAGTACACATAGTTCGTTTGATGAAACGCAGATGAAGGTGGAGCTGGTACGCCCCCTGGTAAAATTTTTGCTTGCTGCGCCGGTGGTGTTTGTGTTGCACGTAATAGAAGAGAGTCCGGGTTTTGTAGAGTGGTTCAACGCGCATGTGAATCCGGATATTACCGAAGGGGTGTTTTGGAGCGTGAACGCGTACGGGCTTGTCATCACGCTGGTGGTGTGCGCGTACGAGTGGTACGCAGCGAGCGCTGTTTCGCTGCTCGCAGTAATGGCGTGGTTTAGTATGCTGATGCTCGCGAACGGCGCGTTTCACATTCTCAGCGCTGCATTGGACAATGCGTACACGCCGGGTGTCATTACCGCGACCGTGTTGTACATCCCGTACTATTTTGTGCTGATGATGAAGGTTGCCCAGGCCAAACGAGTGAGCTTTTCCATTCTTGCGGGCGCAGCGATTGTTGGTTCCATCCCCATGGTGTTGCATGGGTATTTGATTTTGTTTGAAGGCAGCAGATTGTTTTAATGAACGATGCACCGTTTGCTTGCATAGCGTTTTTTTTCTTCCCGAATTTAACTTCACAGAAGCCTCAGTTATTTTTTACAATCGCCTTGCGCTGAACTACTCATCATTCCAGAGCCGAACCGGGTTGAACCGATTTATAAGTAGGAACCGTACCGTTATCGGGTTCTCAGTATCAAGAAAAACGGAAGAGGACCATTGATTTTTTTTTCTTTGGCAAAGTTCAGTTGAAGAGAATTCTTGAAAGGAAGCGTCAATGCGCAGAGGTGGAACGACTTTAGGTGGATAAGATGTGACCGAGATAACATTACACGGCGATTTGCTTGTATTTCATGGTGTTAGGCGGGTTTTTGCTTGATTTTTTGCGAGGGTCTGGTTATATTGAAACAATAAAAATAAACCAGAGTTTTCATTTTTTGCATGCTTGTTACATCCCCTAAGGCATCCCGCTGTGGCGGGGCGCCAGTTGATTCTCATCGCAGTAGCACGGTGTACATTTCCACTAACGGGTAAAGTACGTACGCCCGTTGTTCCTCCCAGTGATTCGCTCTGTGAGTTCACCAAGGAGGATGTTGGCTTACCGGTAAGCGATGGAGGGAACGATGTTCTGAACGTGCTCACAGCGAGAGAACGTCGTGTTCGCCCCTTCGAGTGATTCGCCCTGCGTGTAAAATGTGAAAATTCTTGCCGGAAGGTGAGTAGGGATTACATTCCCTGAAAGAGACGACGGGAAAGACTTGAGGGAAGTCTGTTTTGTGTGATTGAATCGGCGGCTCGCTGTATATCGTAATCCAGTCGATAGTTCTCGTATGTCCAGTCGGTGGAATCGAATATGCCGAGGCTCAGCTTAGGATTGCCGTCTCGAGGTTGGCCGATACTCCCGACATTGATGAGAAAGCGGAAACCCTTTCTCAGTTGAAAGTATCCGGGCTTCTCGCAGAGAATTCCCGGAACATGGGTGTGTCCGATAAAACAGAGTTCGGTGTTCATCGCGGCGAAAACGTCTTTGGCTTTGAAAGGCGAATCGATATACGTCCAGAATTCGGGTTTGAATGGAGAAGCGTGAACGAAGGTGGCGTTTTCGTGCTCCAGTAACAAAGGCAAAGAAGCGAGGTATTGAGTATTGTCTTTTGTGAGGACCTCCATTGTCCATCGCATGGCGGCTTTGCCGGGAGCGTTTAAGTGGTTGAGCGGGAGGGAGCCGATTGCCACAGCGTCATGGTTGCCCAAGACGGCGTGCGAGCACTGTTGCCGGACTAACTCGATACATTCGTTTGGTTGTGCGCCGTAACCGACAATGTCTCCCAGGCATACAATGTTGTCGATCTGATGGTGTTGAAGGAAACCGAGCGCAGCGGTGAGAGCGGGCAAATTTGCATGAATGTCTGAGATGATGGCAATGCGCATAACGTGGAGATAAGATAAGGAACAATGGAACAAAATCAAGCCGAATATGATTTTACAGGGGGTACAATGAAGAACGGACGGAATGGAGTGGAGACGAACGGGATGTCGCACGTTCACGAGCCGACGTTTCAGGATTACTTCCGCACGATACTGAGGGAGAAAAGGATTATTTTAACATCGTTCCTCACGGTTTTTACCGCGGCGGCGCTGTACGCGTTTTTCTCGAAACCGGTGTACGAATCCACAGCGGCTGTACTCGTTGATACCAAGCAGCAACAGATGCAGCTCCAGATGTTTGATTTGATGGGGGTCGCAGGGGTGAAGAACATCAAAAATGAACTGGAGATTTTACAATCGAGGTCTCTGGCGGAAGATGTGGCGAAGAGATTGATCGCTTTGAAGCATACCGATTCCTCGCAAGAAGAAGAAATCCTTATCATCCAGCCTCCAGAGGACAAGGAAGAGGCGGCGCGGATTCCATTAATTGCGCACGTCGTAGAGAACCTCGAAGAGGATGTTGAGTTTGAACCCGTGCGCGAATCTGACGTGATCAAGATTACTGCGCAAAGCACTCAAGCGCGTGAAGCCGCGCTTATTGTCAACACGTATGCCCAAGCGTATTACGACCGGAATTTGTACACCAGCCGCACCCGTTCCCGTGCAGTGCGAGAGTTTTTAGAGGAACAACTCGTCACTCGAAAAACCTCCCTGGACCAGTCTGAGACAGCCCTGTTGGGGTACATGGAAACGAAGGAAATTGTGTCGTTGGATGAAGAGGCTAAGAAAGTTATTGAACAGCTCGCGACGTTAGAAGCCCAGCGTGACGGAATTAACATCAGCCTTGGGTCGCTGGAGAGAACGTTGGTACTGTTACAGGAGGAGTTGACACGGTTAGAGCCGAAGGTTGCTAAAGCGATTGGTGAAGCGAACGACACGTACATCCGTTCGTTGCAAGAAAAATTAGCAGAGCTGGAAGTAAGGCGAGATGTGAGCATTGCCCAGGCTGCCGCCCAAAACCCCACGATTACAGGCCAGTCTGTTTACAACCAGACGTTTAAAGAATATGACGATCAAATCAATACACTGCGGCAAAATCTTCAAAAGCGGACGGATGAGTACCTCGCGTCGTTGATTCCGGGTGAGCGAAAACCGGGGGTGGGAAATAACGACCCGACAAATTTCGTGAGCGAGCTGAAGGCGCGGATTATCGAGGCGCAAATTCTGCAGCAGGAACAGGAAGCAAAGAAACGCGCGCTTTCAACGGTGATTATGCAGTATGAAAAACGTTTTGAGAGCATCCCGGAGAAGCATATAGAATATGCGAGGCTTCAACGCACGCGTCTCAGTAATGAGAAGTTGTATCTCTTCGTCGAAGAAAAGTTCAACGAAGCGGCTATTACCGAAAAGTCGGAATTTGGGTATATCGATATTATCGACCCGGCGGTCGTGGAGATCGAGCCGATCCGGCCCAAGAAATTGTTGAGCCTGATTCTCGGCGCCATACTCGGAATCGGCTTAGGGGCGGGGATTGTCTTTGTCCGTGAGTTCCTCGATATGCGTGTTCGCGTTCCCGACGACTTGAAAAAACGAGGCATGCCACTGTTAACAACAGTTGCCTTGATGAACGAAGAGATTCAAAAGTTGAATGGTGCCGGGAAGATTGAGAACAATGGTGTGGAAGTCGATGCGCATCTTGTTACGCTGTTCAACCCACTCTCTACAATCGCCGAATCGTTCCGGCGATTAAGGACGAATATTCAGTACGCCCAGCTCGACACCCACGCGCGGGTGATCTTGGTGACCAGCTCAAATCCTGGGGAAGGGAAGTCGACTATAGCCAGCAACCTTGCCATTACGTTTGCCCAGACTGGCAAGAAGGTGTTGTTGATCGATTGCGATTTACGGAAACCGACTCTGCATAGCGAGTTCGGTGTTGAGAGAGGTCTGGGGATTACGGAGCTTCTTGTGGGGACGGCTTCGTTTGAGAAAGTAGTGAGGAAAACGCCTGCCGAGAGTCTCGATTTAATTTGCAGCGGGGGTATTCCGCCGAATCCGGCAGAAATGTTGGGGTCGAACAAAATGAAAGACCTTCTTGAAAAGTTTCGCAGTCGCTACGATTACATTTTGCTGGATTCGCCTCCTGTTCTGGCTGTGACGGATCCGGTGATTCTGTCAACTATTGCTGACGGGGTGGTGGTAGTGGTTTCCGCAGACAGCACGCGGATGGAGGCGCTTGAGCGTACGACCGAAACATTGGGAGAGGTCGGAACGCGGCTCATTGGGTTTGTCTTGAATAATTTTGATTTCCGGAATACGGGCGGTTATTATAGTGCCTACGAGAATAAAAAGTATGGGTTAGCGGTGGAGCTTGGGTATGCGTTTCGCGACGCGAACAATAGTAGTAACGGAGGCCATGGAAGGGGCAACGGGCACCATGATAAGGAAAGGGAGAAGGAAACACCACACAAGCATACGTTTAAGCATAAAGGATAATTATACGATGAAGGGAATTCAAGCCTTCGCTCGCGGCATAAGGCCACATCAACGGAGTTGGATGATAGTTGTGATAGCGGGGCTCTTCACGCTAGCGTTTAGCGAACAGACATTCGGGCAGTCATCACAAAGCGGCTTGGCGCCGGTTTTACCGACGGCGTCAGCCGCTTCCTACTATTATATCGCTAAACCCGGCGAGTTGACCATGCAGGTGAATATTTGGGGCTTCGTGCAGAAACCCGGGCGGTATGAGGTTTCGAGTTCCACCGACCTCGTGCAGTTGATTTCGTTTGCCGGCGGGCCGCTTCAATATGCCGATTTGAGCGATGTGAAGTTGACACGTGTGTACAGGGGCGACTCGACATCTCAGCCGGAGACATTTATCATCAATTTGGAGCAGTTGGAAGATTTGTCGCCGACTGATTTAGTACTCTATCCAGGCGATACGATCCATATTGAGCACTCCGCATGGATAAGCTTCCGTGACGCGTTCGGCGCGTTTACGACGCTTGCCCTTATTACGACGGCCATCGCACAATTGATCAACGCAACGCGTTGACGTACACGCGGGAAGTTGGCCATTTTGTTAAGAGAGTAAAGGGGGGTGAGCACATACTACTTTCACTAACGAGGCTTCTATCTCTGTGGTTTATGGCTTGCCATGGTGAGTGATCTTTCTTGGAACAATATCAGGAGATGGATCGTTGCGGGTGGTTTTGCCATAGTTGAGCAGGCTCTCTTTGCCGGTACCAACTTTATTGTCAATATTCTCTTAGCGCGGCTACTCAGCCAAGAAGACTATGGCGCATTTGCAATAGCATTTTCGATTTATCTTCTTGTGGGGTATTTTCATTTGGCTCTTCTGACGGAGCCGATGTTGGTTTTCGGGGCTGGCAAGTATGCAAAGAAGAACAACACGTATCTTGCGCTGCTAATTTATTGTCACGTAGTGTTGACTGTTGTGTTAGGGGTATTGCTGGCGACAGGAGCATTTGCGGCTACAGGGTTAATTGATGTAAGCTTGCAACAGGCATTGTTTGGTCTCGGTCTATCCATCCCGATGATTATGTTGCTCTGGCTTGTGCGGAAGGTGTTTTACGTGCGTTTTCAGCCGAGCTCAGCGGCTCTTGGCGGGTTTCTCTATATGGCCTTGTTGTTGATTGCTACTTTTCTGATTCAAAAAGCTGGGCTGTTAAATACGTTCACAGCGTACCTTATAATGGGTGGGAGTGCATTGATTGTTTCGTTGATCTTTCTTGCGACGTTAAAGCCGCAATGGACAACCGTTGCTCATCCTATGTTTTTTGAGGTGGTGGGCGATCACTGGAGGTACGGCAGGTGGGCATTAGGTACGGCAGTGTTGGTCTGGATTCCAACTAATATTTATTATCTGGTGTTGCCGACTTTAGGGGGATTGGAAGCAAGTGGAGCTTTGCGGGCTATCATGAATCTCCTGTTGCCCGTATTGCATGTTTACTCAACGATCTCTTTCCTTCTCATTCCACAATTTGTCAAGCTTATTGAAAAAGGCGGGAAACAATCTCTCACAAGGCGGGTACAATCTGTGCTTATTGTGTTTGTTGGCGGAGGGGTTCTGTTTTGGATATTTTTGGGGTTGTTTAATACTGAAATCCTCGATGTTCTCTATAAGGGCCAATATCTTAGCTATGCCGGGACCATAACGATGATAGGCTTTTTAGCAGTGCTGGCCGCTATCGCAGCAGTGATGGGTGCTGGTTTGCGTGCGATGCAACAGGCAAAGTATGTGTTTTTGAGCTATACGGTATCCACCATTATTACATTAACAGTTGGGATGTGGCTTTGTTTCGCGTATGGTATTCAAGGAGCTATTGCCGCTTTAATTGTTTCATCACTCACAACGACGATCATGATGACAATATTTTATTTCAAGCGAATGGGTATTGCTGTCGTTGATACAACATCCGGCGAATTTTTGGCGCAATAATTTTTGGAAGGGGACGCTGTCGTGTCTGTTTTAACAGCAGCGATACATTGACCTGTACACCTGTGATGACTGAGATTCGGCGGTTCTATCTTACTTCAGATATCTTCCTAATCCAACATCGAAATTTGCACGACTTCTGTCCTTGAAGTTATCGAATAAAAATCACAATTGAGGCGTCAACTGCGTAATCCTCGGGTGAGACATTAGATAGTAAAACATTCACACAAAATTGAATTGATGATATGTTGAAAAAAATATTACTGTATTGCTATAGAATACTTAAACCAGTGTTATCGGGGTATGGTCTCCGAAGATTATATCCCGTTCAACGTATACTTCACTATTTAAAATCTGATTATGCGATGGTTCAGGGTCACAAGATGTTTTTAGATTCGAGCGATTCTCTCAGGTTATCTTTTCATAATGGGATTTACGAGGAATTTGAAACCAACCTCATAAAGAAGGAGGTCAAGGCAGGTGACGTTATCTTAGATATCGGCGCCAATATAGGTTATTATACACTTATTTTTGCTAGGTTAGTGGGAGACACTGGAAAAGTTTTTGCGTTCGAGCCAGACCCGACAAATTTTTCTTTGCTTAAGAAAAATGTTGAAATCAACGGATATAAAAATGTTATACTCATCCAAAAAGCAGTTTCAAATAAGTCGGAGACATTGAAGCTCTATTTATGCGAGGACAACAGAGGGGACCATCGAATATATGATTCAGGCGACAGCAGACAATCCGTTGAAATAGAAAGTCTTGTGATGGACGAATATTTCCAACATAATGGACAGAAAATCAATTTCATTAAAATGGATATTCAGGGAGCTGAATTGAGGGCTGTGAGCGGAATGGCAAATATATTAAAGCAAAACAAATCTGTAAAAATTATCTCAGAATTTTGGCCTTATGGTTTAACAACGTCTGGGGCATCTCCTGTAGTATATTTAGAATTATTTACGAACAATGGTTTCAAGCTTTATGAATTAAACGAGAAAAATAAAAAATTAGATTCGGTTAATATCCAAGAGCTACTTCAAGCATACACAATCGAAAAGAAAAATTATACAAATATATTCTGTGTAAGAGATTAAGCATGATGCTTTATCGGATTTAAATTTGTGTCTGAGTTTTTGGTTTGCACGCGACACACGTGAAAATATTTTGTTCTTACGATGTACTTTTTTGTTTGATTTTCTAAGGAGAGCGCGGCATTAGGTAAACGGGGTTAAAAGCGATGAAAAGGCAGTTGACATCGGGTGTTTTCTACACGGTATTTTTTCTTTTGTTTATTGCAGGGGGCGTAATAGCTAATCTGGGCATTGTTCCATTTCGACCGGTCTATGCTTGCCTACCCATTGCTTTGCTAGTTCCATTTTATGGAATAAAGTTCGATTCAAGAGCTCTAGCGTTTTTTGGATTATCTGCCGTAATCATCATCTCTGGTTTGGTGAACGACTCTTCACTAGAAGAAATTGCACTGTTTTTTCGGTACGTCCTGATATCATATTCAATGTACTATCTCGTAAACGTATACGTTAATGAAAACAACCTGACGAAGATTACAAACCTTGTTTTTACTCTGGGCATGTGGCAACTTCCGCTTGTGGTTTTTCAGAGGTTCTCTTATGACTGGGTTTCTCGATTCTTTGCTGTAACAGTCATTCCGGTGGACTTCAATGTGGGGACTTTCTACGTGGATTCAACGACAGGGCCTTTTCTCATAGGGTTGATATTAATTTTACTCTTTGACAAGTCGAATACGTATCATATTAAGAACAGGAACCTTAAGATCGTTTGGTATACCGCTACGGTTTTTTTGACCAATTCATTTATTTCGCAGCTCATGTTGATAGGAATTTTTGGTTTCTATTTGTTTAGGGTCTTTACTCTTAAGACGATTGTTCGATTCTCCCTTGCGGCTTTGGGTGTCATGACTGTCTTCTTCTTGCTTGGCTGGACGGATGACTGGATTGCATGGGTCAGTTCTGCTATTGGACAGGCAACCCTCAGCGAGCGGGGAAGTTTTGAAACTTTCTCCCAAGGCGGGTATTCAAGGAGTGCTGCTGTTTTATACTATCTGGAACAACCGTTGAGTTTTCTCGGCGATGGGCCCTCCAGGTATTATGACCCAGTTGCACAGAGTTATGAAGTGGGAAATCGTGGGCAATTGTTTACTTTTTATTCGGAAGTTGGAATATTTGGATTGATTGCGGGGTACTGGGTTCTCTATTCGATCGCGAGTAAACGCTTTATTTCGCTAACCCGTATGGAGTTCATCTTTTTTTTGGTGACCGTTGGGCTTACTGCAACGACCAATGTATTAAGCGGTGCTGACAAGATGCTTGCATATTGTCTCCTGTTGAAGATTCAATCAGGCATTCAACCTGATGAGAGCTTGCAGGAATCGCGTCAGGAATATCGACTCAGAAAAAATTTTCACCGACAGGCATATTCAGCACTATGAGTATCCTCTCGAATATAGCGGGCTTCTTGCCTGCCGGGGTTCAAGTCCCCGCACGTTACTGGAAGCGCCGCATTAGTCGTGAACTGGAGCCGGAGATACAGTGGATGGTGGCGAATGCGCCCCGCGGCCGGTTGGTTGTGGACATCGGAGCGAACATGGGTAATTACACGTACGCTGCGTTGCGGGCGGGCTCAAGCGTAATCGCGTTTGAGCCATTCCCAACCTGCGCAGCGTATTTGTCGGCCTATGCCGTACGGCATCCCCAGCTGATCTTTCACCAAATTGCGCTCGGCGATTCCCATGGCGAGTCTACCTTGACCGTACCGCTCCGGAATGGGCGGCCGTCCTTCGGCCGCGGCTCGCTCCAAAGGCAACACAGCGACGAGCGTGATGTCATAGAGGTCAAGGTGGCAGTTTCTACACTAGACAGCTTTGATTTGCCGACCTTGGGGCTGGTGAAAATCGACGTTGAAGGTTATGAGCTAGCAGTTCTACGCGGCGCACACGACACGATCACGCGCGATCGGCCGATTCTGATGACAGAGTTAAATCCCGACTGGCTCGGCGTTTCACGTGATGAGGCGTTTCGCACCATCGCCGCACTAGGCTATGACGGTTCCTTTCTCGATAAGAACGGACACGAGCGATCCATTGACGGTCGAGCGCAGACCATACCAGTTGGAGCGCTGTTTCTTTGGCGTCCGCATTAGTTAGCTTTCAGGTTGTTAACACTCAAAATGTCCAAAAAGAAGAATTTACTTTTTCTGTCGAGTTGGCCCCCTCTGCCAGTTGAATCTGGTGGTCAGGTTGTCACCTCTATGTTGTTGTCGTATTACAAGGAAATGGGGTTTTCGATTGATCTCATGTCTCTCGTCCCTCGAGAAGAACAAGCAAAATATACTTCTTATTTAGGCACTACAAGTCTATTGAACTCGGCACATCTTGTCCCGTACGATCATTTTTACGCACAGACGAGGCTTAAGCATTATCTATTAGCTATCTGGAGCTTAGTTACAAAACAACCCTTTTATTACTTGAAACAAAATGTACAAGACGCATTAAGATGTATCGACCGACTTCTTAAAAACACAAAGTATGATTTGATTCACTGCGAATATCCCAACGCGCTACTGTTTGTAGCCCAGAAACGGGCAAAAATTCCTCTAGTGTATGTTCAGCATAACATAGATTTTTTGTACCTGAAGGAAAGAGCCCGTACGTATCAAAACCCGTTCATTCAAAGTTTCTTTAACCAGCAAGCTAACTTAACGAAGGAACTGGAAAAACAAGTCATCGAATCTTCTGATCTTGTTTTGTGCATGGGTAATGATGATATACAACTGTTGAATCCCATTGTTTCTAATTCGCATAAACTGCACGCTGTTAAGTTTCGGTTAGAAGATAGAATTAACGACAAACCCAAGAAGGGATACAGTATTGTTTCCCTCGGTTCGCTCTCTGCGCTGAAACGAGCAAGGGGAACAATGTGGTTTGCAAGAGAAGTCTTTCCGCTCGTCAAGAAAGTGACTCCATCGGTGGAATGGTACATCGTTGGGCGTTTTCCGTCAAAAGAAGTGAAAGACCTAGATGATGGGAAAAATGTTCATGTCCATGGTTATGTAGAGAACATAGAATATCTTATGGAAAAGACTAAAGTCTGTGTGGTGCCGTTGTTTGAGGGTAGTGGCAGGCAAATGAAGATAGATGAGATGGCGTCGAGAGGCATCCCTTGTGTGACGACAACAACTGGGTTCAGAAATTCTGACTTGACAGCCGGTAAAGAAATATTTGTTGGTGATGAGCCGGAGACATTCGCGAAATATGTAATTGACTTATTGACAAATGATGAATTGTACTCCACAACAAAACATCATTTATCACAAGTTGTGGGTAAATCAAGATTGCATCCTAATGGATTTACAGCCATCATATCGGGTTTATGTGATCGGGAGAAGATTGAGGTTCAAACTATATGATTAAAAGTGCCATAATGAATATTTTTCTCCAAATTCCAATATTATAATTCGAGGGCCTGAATGGAATCAGTTTCGGTAGTCGGTTTAGGTAAGCTTGGGCAATGTTTTGCCGCGTGTTATGCCAAACGGGGGTTTCGAACAATCGGCGTAGATGTAAACGCGCAGGTTATCGAATCACTCAATGCAGGCAGAGCCACTCTTGTCGAACCGGGTTTACAAGACATTATTGAAGAATGCGCGGGTAAGACGTTCTTTGCGACCACGGAACACGCGAAAGCGATTGCAGAAACCGATGTGACGTTTATTCTCGTTGCAACTCCTACGGATCATCAAGGGAATTTTTCGAACGAGTACGTCGAATCGGCTCTCGTTGCACTTGCTCAATCTCTACGCGCCAGCGAAAAGAAACATCATCTCTTCGTTGTCAGCAGCACGTTAATGCCGACGGCGATTGAACAGAGGATTATCCCGCTGATCGAGGAGCATTCCGGTCGTCGTTTGAACGATGGTTTCTCTGTTTGTTACAACCCGGATTTCGTTGCCTTGGGAAACGTCGTTCACGGTTTTCTCAATCCGGATTTTGTGCTGATCGGAGAGAGCAGTCCCGAGGCAGGCGCGCGTGTTGTGGAACTCTATGAACGTTTTTTGGAAAACAAAGCGCCGGTATTTCGCATGAACATTGTTAGTGCTGAAATTGCCAAGGTGAGCCTGAACACGTACATCACAATGAAAATCAGTTTCGCGAACACGCTGGCAAACATCTGTGAAAAGGTGCCTGGCGCCGATGTGGACTCCATTACACGTGCGATTGGGACCGACAAACGAATTTCACCGTACTATCTTAAAGGCGGCCTGGCTTATGGTGGAACTTGTTTTCCCCGCGACACGGGGGCCTTCATCAGTTTTTCAAAGAAGGTTGACAACCCACCGTTACTCATTGAAGCTGTGGAGCGGGTGAATCAATTGCAAGACGAGAATCTCGCTTCGATTGTTCTCAGAGAAACACATGCACTCCGGGAGTCAAAGAAAAAAACCAACATACGGGTTGGAATTTTAGGGGCTGCGTTTAAGCCTGGAACGCCGGTCATCGTTGCCTCCCCTGCGATTGCGCTTATTGACAGGCTTCTCCATGAGGGTGTGGAGGTTCTTGTGTACGATCATCTCGCCACAGAGAATGTGAAACAACGGTATGGTGAAAGAGTGAAGATTGCATCAAGCATACGCGAGTGTTTCAACGATTCTTCCGTCGTTGTTGTTGCAGGCGCGGACAAAGAATTTCAGAACATGAATGAGTCTGTTATTGCCCATAATCCGACTACAGTAGTTGACTGTTGGAGGCTTAATCAAAAACTCAGTGAACATCGGGGCGTACGTTATCTCGCCTTGGGAAAGCCCTATGCGCATTCTGCTGATTAGCCATCATCGGAAGTTCAAAGCGTACCAACGGCGGTCCGGCTCATTTGCGAAAATACTCGCAAAGAGGGGTTACGATGTAACGCTCATGTGCATCTCAGACGATGCTCTGTTTCAACTGAGAGAGTACCAACGGGATGGGGTAACGGTTGTTGAAACACCCGACCTCCTCCCGGGAAAAATGCGCTCAGGGTGGGACCCATGGGGTACGATGCGAAGAATGTCGTATCTTTCGGGCAAACAGTATGACTTGATCCATGCTTTTGAGACGCGTCCCGCTACCATTTATCCGATTCTATCGTATATACAAAGGACAGACACTCCGCTTGTCGTTGATTGGTCCGATTGGTACGGTAGAGGGGGTATCATCAAAGAACTCCGTCCTAAATGGTACCAGGCGATGTTTGGATCCATGGAAACGTATTTTGAAGAACGCTTCAGAACATTGGCATCGACCACGACGGTTATCGCTCATGCATTGGGGGAGCGCGCCGTTTCTCTTGGCGTCGATCCCGAAACAATCTATTGGATACCGAATGGGGTCTTTCCGGATTTGTTTCTTGATGTCTCCCCTGAGACGTTTCGAACGAAGTACAGAATACCGGATAACGGAAAAATTCTAGGGTTCATGTCGTTAGATGTGATCCATGATCTTCCTCTCGCATTTGGGGCTCTCAAAGAGCTTGTTCAAGAAGACCCCAGGGTTCAGCTCATAATGCTTGGGAATAGATCAAATCAGATTGCGAAGCTGGCAGCCCAATATGGGGTGTCTGACAACTTTCGTATGTTTGGCTATCTTCCTTATGAGCAGGTCCCAGAAGTACTTTCATGTGTAGACGTGTTTCTTCTTCCGTTTAAGAATAACGTTGCCAACCTGGGTAGGTGGCCGAACAAAATTGGCGAGTACATGGCTGCCGGAAGACCGACGGTCACAAACGCGATCGGTGAAATGAAAATTTTGTTTGCAAATGAACAGATAGGACTTACAGCCGAAGAGTCTGCCGAGGATATGGCTCGTCAGGTCAGGACTCTTCTCAATGATGCAGACTTACGCACGCATTTAGGATCTAATGCTCGTCGTGTAGCAATGGAAAAATATTCATGGGATTGTGTCACGGATGAACTGGAAAAATGTTATCAAACAGCACTAGCCCAACAACAGCAGCAAATTCAAAGCATAGCGGAGGAAGTGTGACCAAACAGCAAACTGCCCTTGTGTGCGGCGCCGGTGGGTTCATCGGCAGCCATCTCGTCAAGCGACTGAAACAAGAAGGATTCTGGGTGCGAGGCGTGGACTTAAAGTACCCGGAGTTTAGCAAAACTGCAGCGGATGATTTCGTGATCGGCGATCTGCGCGATCAGTCGGTCTGCCGTGATGTACTTGATCAGCCGTTCCATGAAGTGTATCAGCTTGCAGCTGATATGGGCGGCGCCGGTTATATTTTCACCGGTGAACATGATGCAGACGTGATGCACAACTCGGCGTCTATCAATCTTAACCTCGTCGATCTTTGCAAGAAGCATGGGGTAGGAAGAGTGTTTTATTCCTCTTCAGCGTGTATGTATCCCGCGTACAATCAGGAAGACCCGGATAACCCCAAATGCTCAGAGGACTCCGCGTACCCGGCCGCGCCGGACAGTGAGTACGGTTGGGAGAAGCTCTTTAGCGAGCGGTTGTATCTTTCGTACCAACGCAACTATGGTTTGCTGGTTCGTGTCGCCCGTTACCACAATATTTTCGGACCGGAAGGGACGTGGACGGGTGGAAGAGAAAAGGCGCCCGCCGCAATATGTCGAAAGGTCGCGGAAGCAAATGACGGCGGAGAGATAGAGATTTGGGGGGATGGAAAACAGACCCGCTCGTTTCTCTATATAGATGAGTGCGTCGAAGGAACGCTGAGGCTCATGCGCTCAGATTTTATCGGCCCGGTCAATATCGGTTCTGAAGAAATGGTGACAATTGACGAACTTGCAGAGATGGCTTCGCGCATAGCAGGAAAAAATATAAAAATAAAACATGTACCAGGCCCAACGGGAGTTCGAGGAAGGAATTCGGATAACAACGTGATTCGACAGAAACTTGGTTGGGAACCGTCGATGGCTTTAGAAGAAGGGTTGCGACGTACATATTCTTGGATTCGCGAGCAAGTGGAGAAATCACTTGTTGAAAACGTTGCTTCTCAACGCTGAAGTATTCAATAATGTTTCGTACTGAAATCTCAAATCGATACTTGTTCTTGAAGTTTTTTCTTCGCTAACCGTTCTAAGTCATTCAAGAAATATCTCGCAAGAAGTAGCGTAGCATATTGGGTGACAAATTGCACATAACCCTACAGAGAAATCTGTAAGTAGGGGTTGATTTTTCATTAGACAGATGTATATTTCAGTTCTCCTATACATTTATAATGGAGGCTGTGGCGTTCTTGCTCCACCACAAGGGGAATTATGTTAAAACGTAATTGGCGTACAATCTTCATCCTGATGACTGTCGTTACGGATAGCTTGGCTATCGTAGTAACAGCTGTCTTAGCTTTTTATCTAAGAAAAATTTTCCCTAATGTTCCAGCGTTCCCGCTTGATGTATTTACTGCGGTAACCCTCTTTGTCGGGACGGTACTCATCGGCTATGCTACGTTCCTTGGTGTGTATAGATCAAGTTTCCGCACCACAGTACAGAAACAATATCGCTTAGCGTTGCGAGCGTACTGGTATGCAATTCCTACAGTGTTCTCGCTTTTTTACTTGTTGCAATGGTATGACTTTCCAAGGCGTTTTACCGTTCTGTTCTTCGTATCGTTGCCTATTGTGTTTCTGATTGGGCGGGAACTGCTCAGTCGTTTGAACTTTATTATGCAACGACGAGGATATGGGCTGCGGAAAGCCCTCGTCTTCGGTTACGACGATGGCTGGCTTGATGTGTTTGAGCGCTTCACCAGATTTCCAGAGGTGGGATATGAAATCCAAGGTGTTGTTGCTAAGAAGCCTCTGAATGGGCACGACAATTTCATCAGAATTAACGGCACGACGGTCGCTTTATATTCTCCAACCCAACTTCCATGGCTTGTGGAGAAAAACTCTATCTCAAGAATTTTTATTCCTTCTCCCACGATCGTTTCAAACGGTTCTGCAGCCATCTTGGACCTGTGCAAGATGAATGACATCAAGCTGAAGGTACTTTCGCCTGAGTCCGAAGGCTTGCTGCAGATGGCTCATGTTCATGATGTTGCCGGCATTGCATTGTATTCACCTCCCAGAATACACGTCGAACTACTCCGGCGGATTACCAAAAGAATGTTTGATGTTATCGGCGCGCTTATTCTGATTGCACTATTCTCACCCTTGTTTGTGCTGACGGCGATCGCTATTTTGATAGAGTCCGGGCGCCCAATATTTTTTAGCCAACGGCGTTCTCTCACAAAAACCGGTAAGGGGTTTAATTTTTATAAATTTCGGAGCATGGTACATAACGCCGACGAACAGAAAGAAGAGCTTTTCGAACACAACGAGAGCGATGGCGCGTTATTCAAAATCAAAAACGACCCCCGTTTGACAAGGGTAGGGAAGTACATTCGGAAATTCAGTATCGACGAGCTTCCGCAATTGTTCAATGTCCTCATCGGAGATATGAGTCTTGTCGGCCCTCGGCCATTACCGATTGGTGATTTTGAAAAGGTCAAAGTGAATGACGAATTCTGGGAAGCGATAAAAGACCGGGAAAAAGTAAAGCCTGGTATAACGGGCTTGTGGCAGATTTCCGGCAGAAGCAAGATCGGGTTTAAGGAAATGGTGCTGCTTGATGCTTATTATGTAGAAAATCAATCGCTTCTGTTCGATATTGAGATTCTCTTTGAAACCGTCCCGGTAGTGTTATTCAGTAAGGGCGCGTATTAAAAAGCAGTACATGTCGGAAGCCGCGGAGACGATCATCGCAAGTGTAACCCATCGTTTACCCCTTTGCAGAAGATGATGCTTGTATCTGGTTGTACCCCGGTCTATACACCAGGTTTTACTCTTACAACTCAAAAAACCCCATGAATAAACGAGTATTTTCTTCTTTAGTTCTAGCCTCTTTTATAAGTATCGTTGCCGTAGCACAGGATGTATACTTGCCTTCTCAGCATGAAGTCTATGCCTTTTTGAAACGGATGGAAGCCAGACAATTGCTAAAAGGTTACCGAGACGCGGCAAAACCGTTGCCTCGGACAACCGTGGCGAAATTTCTTGGAACCCTGGAATCCTCGCGCAACATGATGACGACGGTGGAGCAAGAAACGTATGATTATCTCAAAGAGGAGTTTGTGCCTGAGTTTGCTTTGCTAGATGCAAAGGTTGAGCGGGGCGGGGGGAGAGACCACATGCTTTCACTTTCCCTCCATCATGGGGAGATGTATGTCGACCCGAACCTCGAATTGAGGGGCAAAACCAATAGTGACGGCGATGTATACACGTGGGTGTGGGGAGCTAAGGCGTACGGGTATATTTCTGACGCGGTTGGGTTTTATTTTAACCAAATACTTGCACGCGAGGGTGGAGAAGCAAGAGATATCGCTAAAAAGCAAACCCCGGAACGCGGGATTGTCGTTCAGCGGGGAAAGCTCACATTTTTCGAATACAATACCACCGAAGCACAGATCACATTCGGCTGGAAAGACGTTCGCTTTTCGTTAGAAAAAATGCAAAACGTCTGGGGGTTAGGGAGACAGGGTTCCCTGATATTATCCGACAAAGCGCCTTCCTATCCACAAATCAAACTCCGCATTGCTTTAGCCGATTGGATGGATTTTATTTATCTCCATGGCGACCTCCATTCAAACGTTGTTGATTCAGCACGCTCGTACCGCGCCACCACTTCGCAGATCACGGATTCTTACAGGACAGTGTACCGGTCAAAGTATATCGCGGCACACCAGTTTGAAATTACTCCGATAGACGGACTGGACATATCGATCGGCGAATCTGTTATCTATTCAGACAAGGGGCCGCAGTTCATCTACCTTGTCCCCTTAATGCTATTTAAGTCGGCCGAACATTACAATCGCGATACGGACAATGTACAGATTTTCGGCAGCGCTGACGTCAATCTCATCCCCAATGTCAATCTCTACCTCTCGGTATTTGTCGATGAGCTAAACACGGAAGAATTGTTTAGCGAGTCTGGAAACCGTAACCAAGCAGGATTTACCGGCGGTGTACAGTTATACGATATCGGCATCGAAAACTCGGAATTGCTCATCGAGTACACAAGGTTGAACCCATGGACGTACACTCACAAGTTTCCCGCAACGACTTTTACCAATAACGGCTACGAACTCGGGCATTGGATCAGTCAAAACTCGGATCATTTGTACGCTGAAGCTGTATACCGTTTCTCGCGCCCGTTACGCGTGAGTGTCTTTGCCGAGAGGTTAAGGCACGGCGGTTTGACGGACATTGTCGAACAGTATATTCCTCCGGCCGAGCCATTTCTCTATGGTCCTGTGAGACGAGTGAGTTCTTATGGGCTTTCGGGTGAGTATCAGTTGGTTAGGGATGGATTTATCTTCGGCTCCGCCCGCTGGAATACTATTTCAGACGAGGGTGCAACATTCAAAAACCGTAGCGGTCAATTGGAGGTTGCATTGACTATTCGCTATGGACTGTGGTAGACTGCTCAGTTTGTGCAATACGCTCTAAATGAAGGACTCACGTTTTACTTGCCAGATGATAAATATTGTGACAGCTAATTTATTGTTCTGCTGTTAATTACCACCTCTATTTTACACTTCACTTCTAAACATCACCCCAGTGTTGCTTAAAATATACGCCCTATCTCAAGTCTAAGAAAAGTCCCCGAGTGTAGTTCAGCTGATTTTTTTCTGCTTTGAGCGCATTTTTGTACTTGACACTCAAGAATTTATCCATCATTTTGTGGAAGCGCTTCCAAAAAAGCGTGTTATTTGAGTCGCCGTGTCAGTGACCATCTATGATATTGCCAAGAAGGCGAAGGTTGGAATAGGCACCGTTTCGCGTGTCTTAAACAACCATCCCAACGTTTCCGAGCCGACGCGCAAACGGATTTTTTCCATCGCGCGCAAGCTGCAATACCGCCCGCACCCGGTTGCTCGCGCATTGGCAGGCAAAGGCAGTAATTCGATCCTTGCTTTTATTCCGTTTTTCCCCACACACTTTTTTTCAGAAGTCCTTCAAGGCGTCCAATCGCGTCTTAGCGATATCGATTGGGAGCTGATTCTCTACGGCGTAAACCATCCCGACCAACTTGGCACGGCGTTCGAGCGCCACGTGTTGCGTACGCATGTGAGCGGAATGCTGTTGTTTTCGATGAAAGTTAATAAAGAGTTTGTCAAAACCAGCCGCAACCTGAAAACACCGCTCGTCTTGGTCGATGCGTTTCATCCTTCATTTGACTCTATTACGGTCGATAACAAACGCGGGGCGTATCTTGCAACTCAGCATCTCATTGCGCTGGGGCATAAACGAATTGGTTTACTAAACGCAAACCCGCAGAGCGTACCTGCGCGAGAACGTTTGGATGGGTACAAAGAAGCCATGCGGGATGCAGGACTGACTGCCCACCCTGAATTGATAAAACAAAGCCGTTCGAAGGTGTTTGACGGATTTACGCGCGTCACCGGTGCTGAGTTGATGAAAGAATTTATCGCGCTGAAAAAAAACATGCCGACGGCGATCTTTGTTGCAAGCGATACACAAGCTCTGGGAGCGTTAGAAACACTTGAAGAAAATCAGTTGCGCTGCCCGGAAGATATCGCTCTAGTTGGGTTTGACGATATCGAATTAGCGCGTTACATGGGGCTCACCACCGTGCGCCAACCGATGTTTATGATGGGGGCGCTGGCAGTTGAAATGTTTGAACGGCGGCTGAAAAACCTCAAAGGCGCGCCGGTGCATTCACAATTTACTCCCGACTTAGTTGTGCGCACAAGCTGCGGCAGTTCGCGCGAGCGAGCCCGCTCGTTGGATATTTTGAGAAGAGCATAGTTGACAAACACATGAAACTTGTTACTCAGTCGAAATTCTTACTCGGTACTTGTTTGGCTGCTACTCTCAGCGTGGTGTTGTTGCTGACTGTCGGCGGGCGATCTGCTGAGCTTAACGACGGCACGAGCAAGGATGCGTTCTACCCTGTCCCGGAGTGGGCGAAGAATGCAATTTGGTACCAGATTTTCCCGGAGCGTTTCCGAAATGGAGACCAGGGCAACGACCCAATGAGAAACGACCTCATCGGCTCGTGGCCCCACTATTCGCCGCAGGGTTGGCAGCCTAGCCCGTGGACAAGCGATTGGTACAAGCTCCAACAGTGGGAGCAGACGGACGACAAAGGGTTTTATGTCCACGTGCAGAACCGGCGGTACGGCGGAGACCTGCAGGGCGTCTTCGACAGACTTGATTACCTCCAGCAGCTTGGCATTACGGCTCTTTACTTCAACCCACTCTTCGAATCCCCTTCGCTCCATAAATACGACGCAACTCTGTATCATCACATCGACAACAACTTCGGTCCCGACCCTGCGGGCGACCGTGCGATCTGGGCGAAAGAGAACCCTGCCGACCCTGCAACATGGCAATGGACTAGCGCCGATAAGCTGTTTCTGCGTCTCATTCAAGAAGCGCACAAACGCGGAATGAAGGTGATTATTGACGGCGTGTTTAACCACGTGGGCATGACCTTCTGGGCATTTGAGGACGTCAAAAAGAACGGCGCCAAATCGAAGCACAAAGACTGGTTTACCATTAAACGATGGGATGATCCGAAGACGCAAGAAAATGAGTTTGATTACGAGGGCTGGTTCGGTGTGCGGGAGTTGCCGGAGGTTCGCGAAGATGAGAACGGCCTCGTAAAGGGTCCCCGGGAGCACGTTCACGCAATCGCGAAACGCTGGATGGACCCTAACGGCGACGGCAACCCCGAAGACGGCATCGACGGGTGGAGGTTGGATGTTGCGGAAATGGTGAACAAGAATTTCTGGCGCGACTTTCGGCGTTGGGTGCGGGCAATCAACCCGGAGGCGTATCTCACAGGTGAAGTGTGGTGGGAAGACTGGAATAACGAAAAGATGTTTAATGCCGCTCCGTGGTTGCAAGGCGATGTGTTCGATGCAGTGATGAATTACCGGTGGGCGCGTGAAGCGTTTCGATTTTTTTCCGGCGATAAGAGCAAGATCACAGCATCGGAATTAGCCGTCCGCCTTCAAGAACAGTGGAGCGAGTATCCATCCGATGTGAATTATGTTTTACAAAATCTGTATGACAGCCACGATACCGACCGGTTTGCATCACATATATTGAATGCCGACGCGCTCTACGATAAACGCGTTGGGTTCCAGGATAATAGACAGTTTAACGTTGCCAAGCCGGGTGAGCGCGAACGGGCGATTCAGAAATTGATGGTTTTCTTTCAGATGACGAGCGTTGGGGCGCCGATGATTTACTACGGCACGGAAGCCGGGATGTGGGGTGCCGACGACCCGGATTGCCGCAAACCGATGGTGTGGGATGATTTGGACTATGAAACCGAGAGCGTGCGACCGTTCGGAATGGCGTCGGTGAACGACCCGGTGAAGTTTGATTCCGATTTGTACGCCTGGTATTCATCTTTTACTCACTACCGTTTGGAGCACCCGGCATTGCGAACTGGGAAGATTTCATTTTTAAAGACAGATGACGAGAATGACGTTCTTGCCTACCATCGTGGCTCTGAGAGCGACAACGTTATCGTTGTACTGAATGCATCAGAACAGCGACGCGATGTGGTGATCGACCTCCCGGCCGATCTTGCCGGAAAACGCTGGATGATGGGGGCGGGAAACACAACATTTGAAATTCGAGATAACCGGCTTGTTGTTACGCTTCAGAGCAGGTCTGGTTTAGCTATACATTCGGAGCAATCGGAACAATGATGAATACACAAAAAAGCAACAGATTCCTCTTGATTGTAGGAATCATCGCGTGTTGTATGGTGACGAACGCCTCCGCTCAAGAGCAGGAAATTGCATGGGTGAACGGCAAAGCGGTAAGCCTCGACGCATTTGTCCAGCGATATGCGGATTTCATCGCCTCCAACGGCATTAAAGACAATCCCATGACGAGAAAAGCAATTCTTCGGAATATGATCAACGAAGAGTTGCTTTTGCGTTTTGATGACAATGGGAGCGTGGAGCAAAATCCGGCTTATCTCGACGCGTTGGAACTCGCGAAGAAACGAGTCATCACAGCGTACCTGAAGGACCGCGAAATTTACGCAAACATCACTGCTAGCGAGGCTGAGGTGCGTCAAGCATTTGCCCGCGCGAACGAGAAGCTTGCTGCCCGCCATCTGTACGCCCGCACGGAAGAAGAGGCGTTAGCACTGTACGAACGCATCCAACGCGGCGAAACGTTTGAGTTCCTGGCAAAAGAAGTATTCACCGATTCGACATTGCAAGCGAACGGCGGATATCTCGGCTATTTTTCCTGGGGGGATATGGATCCGGCATTCGAAGATGCCGCGTACTCGCTGCGCATAGGAGAAATTTCCCGCCCGGTACAAACGGCACATGGGTATAGTGTTATTAAGCTAGAAGACCGCCTGTCGCATCCGTTGTTGACTGAATCGGAATTTCTTCGCAAGAAATCCCATTTGGAGCGCGTAGTAAAAATCCGCAAGAAACAACCAGCTGAACGAGAATATCTCAAGAAATTGTATGACGGCCAACCGGTGACTCTCGATGACGCGCAACTTTCGAGTTTGTTCGAAGCTCTCCACGCGTTGCCGTCAAGCCAATCATTGATATACTCTCCGGTAGGCCAGAAGAGCGCCGGCGCGGAATACACATATGATGAGCTTTTCCGACGATTGAGCAACCTTCCGGACTTTCAAAAAGAACGAATTACTTCGATTGAAAGGCTCAAAGCCGCAATAAAGGGTTTGGTTATGCAGGACAGGCTCCTCGACCGTTCGTATCAAATGGGATACGATACAGTGCCCGCTGTGCAGGGAGCTTTTGCAAAAACAAAAGATGCGCTGCTGCTAAAATATAAACTTCAGGAGATTACCGAAAACTCGCCGCTTTCAGATGAAGATCTCGCTAAATACTATCACACGAATATTCATTTGTTCTCTTCGGAAGACGAGCTGAACCTTCAAGAGATTATCGTTGCCGACAAGGCATTAGCGGATGAATTGAAACGTGCGATTGAGGTTGGCACAGATTTCGGCATGCTGGCTGAGCAACATTCTGCACGAAGGTGGTCGGCGGTTAACCGCGGGATAATCGGGCTTGCGCCTGCGTCGAAATTCGGTCAGCTCAAAGGTTTGCTGTGGCAAAGCCCCATGGAGAAGCTTGTCGGCCCGATTCCCATTGAAGGATATTACGGCTTGTTTAAAGTGTTGGAAAAAAAGCGCAGTGAACCGCTGGCGTTTGAACTAGTCCGCGGCCGCGTGAAACAAGCATTGCAAGCCGAGAGACAAAGGGTGACAGTCCAACAGTACACGGATAAGCTGGCGCAAACAGCAGGTGTCGCGATAAACGAGCAGTTGCTGACGGGTTTCAGGCTATCCGATTACGTTTCACACGAATCAAAAGCATCGCAGTAGGTAGAGCTCAAGGAGGAAAGACATGAGAGTCCTACTTGGTATTCTCACAATTGTGTTGATTATGACGTACGCTTGGGCGGGAACGACCGGTAAGCTTGTCGGAAAGGTCGTTGACGCGAAGACCAAAGAGCCGCTCATCGGCGTTAACGTCGTCATCCTGGGAACATCGCCGACGCTGGGCGCGTCGACGGACTTGGATGGCAACTTTACCATACTTAATATTCGTCCCGGCTCGTACACGGTTCGAGCATCCTACATCGGCTACCAGAGTGTGTCGGTAACGGACGTGAAGATTTCCATCGACCAGACGACGACTCAGAACTTCGAGCTTTCTTCATCGTCGGTAGAGCTTGAAGAGGTTGTGGTTGTTGCCCAACGCGACGCGATAAAGAAAGACATCACCTCCAGTCAATCGACTGTTTCTTCGGAGCAAATAGAATCTCTGCCGGTTGCAGAGCTGGACGGCGTGTTGCAGTTACAGGCCGGCGTTACAAGGGATGCCGACGGCGGGTTCCATATTAGAGGCGGACGAACAACGGAAATCGCTTATTGGGTTAACGGCATTTCCATCACTGACTCGTACGACAACAGCCGCGGCGTCCAGATCGACAATAATAGTATTCAAGAGCTTCAGGTTATTAGCGGAACGTTTAACGCGGAATTCGGAAACGCCATGTCCGGTATTGTCAATACGGTCACCAAAGAGGGTGGCGATGAATATCATGGAAGCCTCACGGTGTACAGCGGTGACCACCTCAGCACGTTCACAGATTATTTCCCCCACATCGACCGTTTTAATGCGATAGCAAACAAGAATGTCCAGGCAAGCTTGAGCGGTGGAGTTCCGTTCACCAATAACGCCATTAAGTTTTTTGTCAACGGCAGATATTACTATGATGACGGTTATCTTTTTGGCGAGCGCCGGTATAATGTGGATGGGTCGCCGGGAAATGGCGAGATCGTCTCCATGAATTGGCGCAAAAATTTGTACGGCCAAACAAACATCAGTTTTATTCCCGCTCAAGGATTTAAGGTGAATGCAGAAGCGCTGTATTCCAAGGAAGATTTTCAAGATTACAGCCACGAGTATCGTTGGAATCCGGGCGGCAATGTGAATAAATTCTCCGAGAGCGGCAACGCCACAGCGACGCTAACGCACATGATCTCGCCGACGACGTTTTACACCGTCAAGGGTTCGTACTTTTTCAAGGACTTCAATGAGTATCTCTACGAAAACCCTCGTGATACGCGTTACCTCCACCCGGATTCGTTGATCCTTCCCACCAGTTATGCA
Source organism: Ignavibacteriota bacterium (assembly GCA_022616555.1). Classification (GTDB taxonomy): domain Bacteria; phylum Bacteroidota; class Ignavibacteria; order UBA10030; family UBA10030; genus JAKEEG01. Next base: position 66,929 of record JAKEEG010000049.1, read on the forward strand.
TTTAGAATTAAGGGCACAAATCTGCACCGATTTTATAGAGAGACAAACACATTCCTTGGGAAACTCGATTTCACCAGCCAGATATCAGAATCGCACCTGCTTAAGCTTGGGGCGGAAGTGAGAACGCACGAGTTGAACTTCGACGATTACACGCTCGAACCGCTGCGGATTAATAACATTCCGGTCGAGCCGTTCCGGCCTTCAGCTCCGGGCGAAACCCAACCGAACCGGGAAAAGTACCACAACGAGCCGTTTGAAGCCTCGGCATATCTTCAGGATAAAATCGAGTATGAGAACGTGATAATCAATATTGGGCTTCGCTTTGACTATTTCAACTCGAACGGCAAGATCTTAGTTGAACCACGCGACCCGAATATTTATGAGCCGTTACGCGAGGAATTAGAACCATTAACTATTGCAGAACGTGAGCCGTATTTCTATAAAGCGGCCAGTGCAAAGTTCCAACTGAGCCCCCGTTTTGGTATAGCCTATCCCATTAGCGATGCCGGGGTTATTCATTTTTCGTATGGGCATTTCCTCCAGATTCCACCGTTTCAGTATTTGTTTAACAAAGGACCCTACAAAGTCCCTCATCAGGGAATTAATTTGGGAGTGTACGGAAATCCCGATTTGGAGCCTCAAAAAACAGTCATGTATGAAATCGGATTCAGGCAGGAATTTTCACCGGGCTTTGTCGCTGATTTCACAGCTTTCTATCGAGACGTTCGGGATTGGGTCACAGCTGGACCGCCAGTGGAAACAATAAATTTAGTTACTTATTCAACCTATAAAAACCAGGACTACGCTAACGTTAAAGGGGCTACCCTGACATTAAATCGAAAGTTTGGGGATTTTGTCAATCTTGACATTAACTATACCTACCAAGTAGCAGAAGGTACGAATTCACATCCCAATGACGCGTTCAACGCTCAAAACGGTGGTGCAGAGCCAAGTCTGTTTCTCATACCAATGGATTGGGATCAGAACCACTTACTCAATGCCTCACTTTCGTATGGAAGAGATGGTTGGGGTACGAGCCTGCTGGCACGCTATGGAACGGGTTTCCCCTACACTCCCCAGATCACACAATATTATGCGGAACGATTAAAATCTGCCGGCTTGCTGACGAACAGCAGAAGGATTCCGAGTCAGTTTACACTTGACCTGCGAGTCGAAAAGACCTTACAACTGATGGGTGTGGAGTTAACGGTGTTCTCGCGAATATTCAACTTACTGGATTCTAAAATTCCTGTAAGGGTGTTCGAAGATACGGGAAAGCCGGATTACACGACAACTACGCTGAATGTCGGAGAAAACCCGAACAGGCCGAACACCGTGGAAGAATATTTGAAATATCCGCACCACTACGGCGAGCCGAGAAATGTACAATTTGGAGTGAGCTTCTCGTTCTGAACACACTAAAGACGAAAGCGGAGGATTGTAATGCTTTTTAAGAAAGTTACTATCGCGACAGTTTTGCTGATAATCCTGATTTCGGGAGCTTTGTACGGCCAGCACATTCCGAGCAAAGAGCGCGGCGACCCGAAGTATAGGCGGAAAGCTCAAATGGAGGGCAACCAAATCCGCGCTACGATTTTCAACTATGGTATGGCGGGTAGGGAGGGTGGTGTGCCAATCACTGAACAAACACCGTTCGAATGGCCCAAAAATACCGGTCAAGTATATTTAGCTGTGATGGGAATTCTTGTTGGAGCCGAGGTGGTTGATAACGTGGGACAAACGCAGCGAATTATTTCGCGCATGCACTACCTATCGTCGCCCGAGGGGAGGAGCTGGAACTTCGAACCGGTAGGGGGATATTTCAATGAAGCGAACCCCGACGGATTTGCTACCAGCAATTTGCCAGAAACATGGCCATCATCCTGGCCTGATAAGACGGGCGACGTGAACGACCCAGGCTGGGCTGGTAAATGGAATGGCTACTTCGGGAAGGACATTTTCAATGCAGACCAGGAGATGTTCTTCCATGCGTCGGACAATCTGTACGACAAATACACGAATTATTTCCCGGACACAACAGACCTGACGCGCAAAGGTCTCGGTATTATTCTTGATACTCGCGTGATGACGTGGTCGCAGCTCCTGGTGCAGGATGCGATGTTCTTCCTCTTTAAAATAAGAAATGACGGAACCGAACCGCTCGACAAAGTCGGCGTCACCATCGCGTGGGCGGATTTTGTCGGTGGAGACGGAGGTGATGATATATCGGAGTTTGACCTCTTGAACGACATCGCTTGGTCGAGAGATTCTGACTTGAGGGGACCGGACTTTGGAAATAATCCCGTCGGCATTGTAGCCGGCGCATTTCTAGAAACTCCCGGCAATGCTTTAGATCGTATTGATAACGACGGTGACAGTCCGGAGCAAGGGCCGAGGGTTACCGAGGCTATGCTGGCAGGCGAAGGCGACTTGTCCATACAAGATCCTAAGAGATACGATGGTGTTGACAACAACGGAAACGGTTTAATTGATGAGAATCTTGCACACGTGCCGTTTGGGACCCAGGTGGGGGTAACGTATGCAGACGGGATCGGTCAGCCAATTGACCCTCTGTGGCTTACACAGCATACGCGTTTTAGTCGTGAGGAAAACAGTCCATTGGTAACGCTGACGATAGTTAACCAGGCTGCAATTGATGTCTGGAAACGCTGGCCTCCCGCGCCGGAGTCCGATGTGGTTCAAGACGGTGCTGTGCACTTAATTATGGTTGAAAGCGACGACATCGGACTGCCGTTCAAGGATAATATTGATAATGACGCGAACGGGGAAGGCGGAAGCCCAACGATTACTCAGTCGATGATCGACGCAGCGGTAGGCGATCCGTTCCTTCGCTATAAGGTGAACGCTAAAGTTATTCTCTACAATGTTACCCCTTCTACTCTTGGTATGAAATATGCAGACGGCGTCGATAATGACAACGACGGCGCTGTCGATGAAAATATCGATGAAGGTATTGATGTCCTGATTGATGAAAGCCGTAGTGATGGCATAGATAACGATTACGATTGGGACGCGATCACTAATGACGTGGGACTGGATGGTGTGGCATCCACGGGTGATGGAGGCGAGGGGGATGGCGAGCCTACTTCCGGTGCGCGGTTCGGCCTCCCCGGAGAGCCTGGCATAGATGTGACAGACGTTTCCGAAACAGACCAAATCGGCATCACGGGCTCGTTCTACCGGCCGTCCGGAGAGTGGATTGACCAGTACGCCGATTCTTTTATTTGGAATAATTTTATGGTGCCGGGAACCTTTATCGATTCCTCAGCCACGGTGGCCGACGATTATAATTTGTTCATTTCGTCGGGGCTTTTTTCCCTTCAACCGGGTCAGACCGAGCCGATTTCGCTTGCGGTCATCTTGGCAAACGGTCCGATTCCCGACGATGGCGGGCAGATCAGAAAAGCGGAAATCTTGCGCAAACGCGGCCGAGCGCAGGAGACGTATAACAACGACTACCAATTTGCGAACGCGCCCGCAACTCCGACATTGACCGCAGTTCCTGGTAACAACCGTGTAACTCTCTACTGGGACGACGCGGCGGAAAGCTCGTTTGACAGGTATATCTCCAACATCGGGGGAAATGGAAACGACTTCGAAGGCTATCGAATCTACAGATCTTCCGACCCGGCGTTCCAAGACGCTCTGCAAATCACGAATGCTCAGGGTGTACCGACATTCCGGCTGCCGATTGCTCAATTCGATTTGAAGGATGGTGTTATGGGATATGACTCAGTCGGGTTTGATGGAGTGCATTTTTATCTGGGTAACGATAGCGGTATCCAACACTCGTTTGTGGATTCAAGTGTTCGGAACGGTTTTACGTACTATTACGCAATTACGTCGTACGACTTTGGGTATATACCCGGACAGATCATACCTTCCGAATGCGATATTAGTATTGCGTTGAACCCTGATGGCACTGTGAAATCTGCTGGGCGCAATGTTGCTCAGGTCACGCCTGCGGCACCTGCCGCAGGATATGTCCCGCCGACGCTTGGAGAGGTCGAGTTGGCAACTGGTTTCACAACGGCGAAGATTTATTATTCTATAGTTGACCCTGAACAGATAAAAGATGGTCATGTGTACCGCATCACGTTTGAAGATACTGTTAAAGTCGGTACGTCTGGAAAACCCGATACGCTGACCACCAAAAATTATACAGTATTTGACTCGACAGCGAACATGACGGTTATTGACAAGAGCACCAAGTTTGGAGCTGGCGTTGAAACTCCGCTCGTTGATGGCATTCGATTAGAATTTATCAATGAGATCAGGTTAGCGATAGACCCTTCCAAGTCGGGGTGGAGTGATCCTACCATAACTCCATTTGTTTTTCAAAGATATTCCCCTCCCGGATTTGCCAAAAAAGGGGAGGAACGGCCGAACGATTACGAAATTACATTTGGGGAAACAGGATTGGCCACCTCTACTGCTTTCAATTACAACGGGACGGTATATCCTTCAATGCCGGTTAATTTCCGGGTGTACAATAGAAACACTGAGCAGTTCATTCAGTTTGGCTTCCTTGAGTTTGATAATACAGGTCCTAATCCGACCGGCTGGTTTTCGTCGAATGGCGGCTCACGACAAGATAGAATCGTCTTTCTTGAGCCGAGTAATCCCGACACAGGACTGACACCGACGTGGTGGTTTTTTCTGGACAGAGCAGATTCCCTCGCGGTGCACAAGTTACCCGTGTCAGGCGACGCTGCGAACATTACGCTGACAAAGCCCTTTCTATCTTCGGACGTTTTTCGATTTGTTGCAACAAGTGGTTATATCGATGTTGAGAAAGCGAGAAAAGAGCTCGAGAACATTAAGGTTGTTCCTAATCCATATTTAGCGAACGCACTCTGGGAGCCGAAGAATCCCTACACCAGCGGCAGGGGGCCTCGCGCGATTCACTTTACGCATCTACCCAGCAAATGCACCATACGAATCTTCACCATCAGCGGTGAACTGGTTGATGAGATACAACACGACAATCCTTTTGGAGATGGGACAGCGACGTGGGATTTACTCACAAGAGATAATCTTTCCGTTTCGTACGGTGTGTATATCTATCATGTCGACGCACCCGGAATCGGACAGAAATCGGGCAAGTTTGCCATTATCAAATAACGTTAGCATATGCTAAGAGAAAATGGGAAACATATGAAGAGATCTGTGCTTTCACTCTTACTCCTGACGGTGACACTAGCCGCCGCTGCTTTTGGTCAGGTCACGAAAACAGGAACGACGGCAGGAAAATTTTTGAGTGTCGGAGTCGGTGCAAAAGCAAACGCTATGGGCGGGGCTTTCTCAGCTGTTGCAAACGACGCTTCAGCACTCTATTGGAACCCGGCAGGAATAGCTTCGTTTACCCGGTACCAGGGAGGGGTGACGCATACCAGCCTCTATGAAAATTTGGGGATCCAGCTTAATTATTTGGCTTTGGTGCTTCCGGCGGGGGACGTTGGAAATTTTGGGCTCAGCGCCACCGTTTTGGATTACGGTGAGATGGAAGTGACCACCGAACTCTATCCGGAGGGGATTGGAGAGAAATTTACTGCAGCCAGTTATGCGTTTGGGTTCTCATACGCTAACCAAATTACCGATAATTTTTCGGCGGGTGGGACAATAAAATACATACGAGAAACGATCCTGAACTCCTCTGCCGACGGTGTCGCGTTTGATGTCGGCACGATATTCAAAACCCCGTTTTATGGAGTTGTTTTCTCCAGTATCATCACCAATTACGGCGGCAAACTCCAAATGAGCGGAGATGATTTGCTTATTCGTTACGACTCAGACGAACAGCGCGAAGGGAATAACGAAACGGTTGATGCGTACTACAAAACCGATCGTTTCGAACTTCCGCTAAAGTTGCAAATTGGGATTTCGCGCCAATTCGACCTCTTCAATGGCCAGAGGCTGACGGTTGCCGTTGACGCGACGCACCCGAACGACAATGTCGAGTATGTCAACATTGGCGGTGAGCTCTCTCTTCTAGAGAATCTTGTCTCGTTCCGCGGCGGGTACAGGGCGTTATTCCTAGGTGATAACCAAGAGGGGCTGACGTTTGGGGCAGGTCTACACCAAACGCTCGGAGTGTTTTCCATTGGAGTGGATTACGCATACCAAAAATACGCCTATTTGGGGGCGACACATACATTCGGTGTCGCATTCGAGTTTTAGCTGTAGCTGTAAGCAACATAACTTACTGTACAATTAACCTATCAAGGAGGGAAGACACATGAGGAAATTACTACTGCTCATATGTCTCTTGCTAGTTCCTCTCTTGGCATTGCAGGCACAGACGGTCAGTGTGACGTTCCAGGTTGACATGACTGTGCAGATTGCCAAAGGAGCGTTTAATCCTGCTACCCAGAAAATCTGGGTGAGAGGGAGTCTGAACGACTGGGGGCAGACAGAGATGTCAGATGCTCCAGACGACGGCGATAGCGTATATACCGTGACAGTCGCAGGCGTTGCCCAAGACACCACGGTTCAATACAAGTATTTTCACGACGGTGGTGGCGGCACTTGGGAAGGAGACCCGAACAAAGAAGTGGCGGTAGGGACTGCCGATACCACTGTGCCGGTTCGTTTCTTTAATTTTGAAGAAATGCCATCCGGTGACACGACGAACGTAACGTTCGAAGTCGATATGCGGCTGAGAGCGAAACAAGGGAATCCGGCGTTAACGCCCGGTGTTCACAAAGTCTACGTGGCGGGAAGCTTTACTGACTGGGCAACGAGTGCAGTGGAGATGTCCGACGCGAATAATGACTCAGTGTATACGGTAACAACGTCTATTACTTCCGGGCAACTGATCAAGTATAAATTCATTTTTGCAGACGGTCCTTCCACAGCGGGAACGCAATGGGAGAGCCCCGTGGGTGATGATGTAGATGGTGATGGTAATAGGCAATACTGGGTTATTGACGGTGACCAAACCGTAGCAAGATTCTGGAACAACGACGACCCAAATGTCACATTAGCGGATGGAAATATTTATTTTGAAGTGGACATGAGCGTTGCTACGGAACTCGGCGTCTTTAATCCCAATACGGACTCGGTACAGATCAGGGGAGCGTTTAACGGTTGGAACGATTCCGACCCGGAGCACTCGCTCATGAACCAAGACGCAGCTGATGAAAATCTTTGGTACTTAGAGATTCCTCTTGTGCAGCAGCAAGTCAACGGCGGTCAGCGGTATAAGTTTTTTATTAAAAAACCCTCTGGCGACCCAGAGTATTCAAATACAGGCTGGGAAGTCCCGATAGGAAATACTGTGACAGGCGACCGCAATCGGGAAATATTGTTCGAGGGCAGCCCGACTCAAGAGGCGGAGCGTGCATATTTTGAGAATATCCATCCCGCATGGGTGATTCCTCAGGGAACGAGTGTTGAGGCTAAATTCAGTGTCGACATGAGGCCAGCAATGCCTGGATTCAACCCGTCAGCCGACACTGTCTGGTGGATACCGCGCCAGCCGTTATACTACGCTATCAACAACTTAGAATGGAACTTGGAACAAAAGGTTCTTCGGCTTACTGATGTGGATAACGACTCGGTTTATACCGGTACGCTCACGATTGACGGTCCTGCCTTTAACGGATTCCTTTATAACTACGCGTACGAAACCGCGGGCGGCTTTGTCCAAGAAGAAGGCGCACAAGGCGATGCGAGAGTGCGGTTTATCGGTCAAAGCGGAGGAGAGAGAGCCTTTGATACTCCATGGGACATGCCGGAAGACGTTTGGACAGATGGCGAGAAGCCAGAAGAAGAAGGCCCGGAGGGGCTAATACTAAGCGTGGAGCAAGATGGCGATCTGGTGCCCATGAGTTACTCACTGCACCAGAACTACCCCAACCCGTTCAACCCGTCGACGGTGATTAAGTTCGACCTTTCGACAAAAGAACGAGTGTCCTTGAAGGTGTATAACATCCTGGGACAGGAAGTCGCTACCGTGGTGAACGAGGATCTGAATCCGGGAAGCTATAAGATCACGTTTGACGCGAAAGGGCTTGCCAGCGGCATGTATTTGTACCGCATCTCGGCCGGCTTGTTTGTGCAGACAAAACGGATGCTGCTGTTGAAGTAATTGCTGTTCAGCGCTTCTATGGAAAACATCGGAAAGCCGGTCCGTCGTACGGTCCGGCTTTCCTTTTCTTACGGTAGTTTGAAGTTGGGTGTTATTGCTGGGTTGCGGCAAGCAATTGGCTTTGCAAGCCTGCAGCGCGAGGATACGCCGGGTCTAAGGCAAGGCATTTGTTGATTGCGTTGAGCGCTTGTTGGTAGTCCTTGCTATTTGCGTAAGCGCCGGAGAGGTTGTACCACACTTGAGTGTCGGTTCCGTCATATTTCAAACTTTCCTCAAGGTAGCGTATCGCTTCGCTTGTATTGTTCTTTGATAAACTTATTGTGCCCAGCCATTTTGCGGAATAAGCGTCCGGCTTCAGTCCGTAGCGTTGTTGGAGATAAGGACGTGCGTCGTCGTACCGTTCGGCTTTCATCAACTCGTTAGCTGTGTAATCATAGTACTCGACAACGACGGGATACTGCGAGATGAGGGTGCTCATCTGCCACTGAAATCTGGCATAATCCTTTTGCGCAAGGTACCAAGCGGCGGCTTTGAGATGAGCTTTCTCCCATGAGGGTTCGTTGGTGAGGAACGCGAAAGCAGCTTGCTCGATAGCGTCGTTTGGGCTGACAAGTGCAGAGATAGGCCGTTTCTCATTTTTCTCAATGTACGGCCAATCGTTCTTGAGTATGGCGATGCGGTAAAGTGCAATCACTGAGTCGAGCCTCGTAAAATGAAACCCGGCGAGCGTCAGGCTGTCAAGCGTGCGGTCGGATATCACAGCCGCATCCCACGACGGGAGAAACCTGTGTTCTCTCATCGTGCGAAGATACGCTTGTGCCATCAGCCGGTAGCCGGTGAGAGTCGGATGGAGGTGGTCGGTCATTAAGTTATTGCCGACGAGTCCATTCGGGCTAGAAGAACGGAACACGGAATCTATACGAACAACGGGCAGTCCAAACTCTTCGCCCAGCTTGAGTATTGACCTGTTGGTTGCTTCGGGCGCACGGAAGCGGAGTAGGTCTAAATCTTTCGCAAGCTGAAAGAGAGAGTCGGCGGCAGAGACGTTCCTGGCAGCAAGCTCCTTCTGCGCGGCCAAGAACACGTCATCGGCGGGTTGATATCCGGCTGATGCGGCAGAGATAAACGGCTTGTGGTCTTTGACATTGCTCACAAGCGTGCCGAGCATGAGCGGGACACCCTGTTGTTTCGCCATCTCGAGGATATCGCGTATGTTGTTCTCGAACTGTGCTATACCATCGTGAAAGGTACCTGATCCGTATTCGATGTACTGGTCTTCAGCCATCCGCGACATTAAGGTGCCACTTTGGTGAGCGGCGTCGCTGGAAAAGAGCGATGCGAGAGAACGCACGGTGTTGCGAATCAGTTGGGTGGTTTTGAAGTTGTTCAAGAATAGAGTGAAATGGACGAGCGTCCGGTTTGAGCCAAACGTCTCCAACGAACCGACGCCGAGCGCGCCATAGTATTCGTTGTGTCCGGCATAGATCAGCACCAGGTCGGGCTGTTGTTCAAGGACGCCGGGGAACAGGTCTCGCAGCGTGTAGCTGTTGACGGCAGTCATGCTAAGGTTGACGACCTCGATCGTGCAGTTTGGGTACAGAATGCCCAGTTCTGTTTGGAGCCAGCGGGAGAACGAGCCCAACGGCGAAAACGGATATCCAGCGGCACTGCTGCCGCCGAGCACAAAAACGCGGAACGCATTTGGCTTTTTGACTGCATCAAAGATGTCCTGATTGGAAAAAGGCACATTCCGGATCGTGTGAAAATAGCGCTTGGCGATGTCCGGGTTCAAAATCAGCTTGCCTTCAGAGGCTGGTACCCATTGGTTGAGGTTCACGCCATAGTCAAACAGTCTCAACCCTGCTTCAAGCAGAACAAAGAAGAGCAGGGGGATAAGGACGAGCAGTGCGTAGAAATATAACGGAGGTTTCTTTTGCCGGGGTTGTGTTGTCGATGTCATAGAGTCTAAACGTGTTGGAAAAGAATATCAAGTATTTCTCTCAAAATCAAAAGTTCAAACGGACGAGCAAAGGCTTCATTGCAACTCCACCGGCATTTCAATAGATTAATTGGGTTGAACGAAAAGGAACAGCGCTCATGACGGTAAAACAATTCGGGTCGATGTTGTACCGCTGGTGGATGAAGTTTGCCTATGTCCTGGCGATCGTCAATACGACCATTCTGCTGACGCTGGTCTATATTCTGCTCATCGGTCCGTTTTCGCTTGTTACGCGTTTGTTCGGGAAAGATCTGCTGAAACACAGGCTTCTAAAGTCCGGGTCGTTTTGGATGCCCAAAGAACCTGTTCAGAACAGCCTTGAAGAATCGCGCCGCCAGTTTTAACTATGAATATCCTGGGAATATCTTGTTACTACCATGATGCGGCTGCCGCCCTTGTGCAGGACGGTACGCTCGTTGCCGCCGCCCAGGAAGAACGCTTCACGCGCAAGCGGCATGACCAGGATTTCCCGGCGAACGCGATTCAATTCTGTCTCCAACGCGCCGGGATTACGCCGCAGCAGCTCGACTACGTTGTGTTTTATGACAAGCCGTTTACAAAATTCGACCGCATCCTGCAAACATACATCGCCACGTTTCCCATGGGCTTGCGTTCGTTTTTGAAAGCCATGCCCGTCTGGATTAAAGAGAAAATATGGATTCCCCAACATATCAAAAGCGAATTGTCCTATGAGGGCGAGATTCTGTTTACCGAGCACCACATGTCGCATGCCGCCAGCGCGTTTCTTGTCTCGCCCTTTGAGGAAGCTGCAATCCTCACAACCGACGGCGTTGGGGAGTGGGATACCACGACATACGGTTGGGGACGCGGGAATAATATCCAGCTTACACACTGCATCCAGTTCCCGCACTCGCTCGGATTGCTGTATTCGGCGTTTACGTATTATCTGGGGTTCCGTGTGAACAGCGCCGAATACAAGGTGATGGGACTTGCTCCCTACGGCGAGCCGAGATTCGCTGAGCTAATCCTGAAAGAGCCTGTAACGCTGCGTGATGACGGGAGCTTCCGCTTAAACATGCGGTACTTCACGTATGAGTACGGCTTGACGATGACCGGCAGAAAGTTCGCCAAATTGTTCGGCGAACCGGTACGCACACCCGAGTCTAAAATGACGCAATTTCATAAAGACGTTGCCGCATCGTTGCAAGTTGTCACTGACCGCATTATGGTGAAGATGACGCAGCATATTGAGCGCGAGACGAAGATGAAACACCTCTGCATGGCAGGAGGCGTGGCGCTCAACTGCGTTTCCAACAGCAAGATTTTAGAGAATACCTCGTTTCAAGATGTGTTCGTTCAGCCGGCTGCCGGTGATGCGGGCGGAGCAGTCGGTGCGGCGTTTTATGCCTACAACACGCTGCTCAGCAATCCTCGCAGCTTTGTCATGAACGACGCGTTCTTTGGCCCAGAATTTTCCGACGAGCAAATCGCGTCTCTGCTGAATGCCAAAGGTGTCTCGCACCGCAAATGTGAGAGACAAGAGCTGTTGCGTGAAACAGCGCGGCTCATTGCGGAGCAGAAAGTCGTGGGTTGGTTCCAGGGGCGTATGGAGTTCGGTCCCCGCGCTCTTGGCAGCCGCAGCATCATCGCCGATGCAAGAAATCCCAAAAACCAGTCGGTTGTAAATTTGAAAATTAAATTTCGTGAAAGCTTCCGCCCGTTCGCTCCCGCTGTGTTGGAAGAAAAGACCAGCGAGTATTTCGAGTTCAACCGCCCCAGCCCGTTTATGCTGTTCGTCGCTCAGGTGCGTGAAGACAAGCGTGAGATTCCCGCGGTTACACACGTAGACGGCTCCGCGCGATTGCAGACAATTTCCCGCTCGCAGCACCCGTTGTTTTACGACTTAATTGCTGAATTCGACAGGCAAACCGGCTGCCCGGTCATTATTAATACGTCGTTCAATGTGCGCGGTGAGCCGATTGTGTGTACGCCGGAAGATGCATGGCGATGTTTCATGCGCACGGAGATGGATGCGCTGGTGCTCGGCAGTTACATTGTGGAAAAGAGCAAGCTGGGGTCGTACAAGCAGGAAGTACTGCAAGAGACATTTGAGCTGGATTGACGAAAGGTAACTCTATGGGTGCATGGAAAACATTGCGAGAGCGGCTGAAGATTTTCAAAGAGTTGTGGGCGTTTATGCGCGTGCGGAAAAAATGGTGGCTGGGCCCCATTATCTTTGTGCTCTTGTTCCTCGGCTTGTTCATCGTGCTGACGCAAGGCTCGGCTCTTGCGCCGTTTATTTATTCATTATTCTAGAATTGGAACCGATGAGATATTCTATATTTGGTACACTTGCATTGGTGCTGTCGGGCTTGTCTAATATGTTTGCTCAGACAAGCGTGGACAGCGTCACGATAACCTTCCGCGCATATGTTTCATCATCGACAACGACGTTTGTGCCGGGGCAATTTAATAATTGGGGACCGAACTCGAGCGGGACGATCAACTCCGGCGCTCCCTCACAAATGAGCTACGATAGCGCGCTCGCGTGTTGGATAAAGACGTACACATTCAAGATTCACGACCTAAGCGATGCTAGCAGGGATTCCAATGGGGTAAAGATTGATTCAATGTTCCAATACAAATTTAATGCTGGTGGTTCAAGCTCAGGGTGGTTTTCCGATCCTTTGAATCAGGAGACTAATCCGCAGGACAACAATAACTCCGTTCTCCGGCTAACGAATTTATTTTGGTTTCAGATGTACAGGCAAGACTCGTCAAGCTACATCACGAAAATCACTGCAGGATTAATTCACGCGAATTCGGACAGTATCGCTTCCATCATGCTTACAACGGGAGCGACAAGCGAGGGGCCTCTCACGAGCACTGAGATCGTATCGGATTATGACACCACAAAGCGCATTCTCTCGCACACTTTTTCATCACCGATTCTAAAATCTGATTATATGCGCCTCGTCGGTTATACTGCTGCAGGAGATTCGGTTGTATACGAAAAGGAAGGATATGCTATCCTCACATTAGAGATGCCGGCGTACGCGAAGCACGGGGTGACGTTGCCGAGTGAGGCGTCGGGCGATTCCGCAACATTTAGGCTTCGGCTCTCCGGTCAGGGAGTGGTGTTCCTTTATATCGCCCCATCGGGACAGTCGCCCGCGACGGCAGATCCGATCGCGATGCGGAAGGACGCGCTCACTTCGGACAACTGGTGGACCAACGTTGCGCTTGACGCAGGAACGTATGAGTACCAGTACGGCCTTGAAAGTAAGTTGGTCCACGATCCGTGGGGCAGGGAAGTAGGACAATACGGAACAAAGTTTACTGTCGGTGCTGCCGGGTTAACCGCCGATGATTATGTTTGGCAGTCAACAGAGTACGAACGTCCTCAGCTCAATAAGGTTGTCATTTATGAGCTGAATGTCGGTGAGTTTGCAGGCGGGTATTACAACAAGACCAGCTCGAATCAAGGGACGTTCCTCGAGCTCGCGTCGCTCATGGGGCATTTTGATTCTCTTGGCGTGAACGCCATCGAGCTTATGCCGGTGAACGACTACGGCAGCATCGGCAAGTCCGGGCACTCGTGGGGATACGACCTCAACAGCTACTTCGCACTCGAGCCAGGCTACGGCACTCCACGCAATTTCAAGGCGCTTGTGGATTCCGCACACTCGCATGGTATCGCGGTCATCGTCGATGTGGTGTTCAACCATTTGAACGAAACCAGCGCCTTGTGGCAAATGCAGCCGAGCGAAGCCGAGAACCCGTACTTCAAAACGCTCACACCTCTCCATTATAATGAAGATGGGTTAGGATTTTTCAAGGATATGGACCATTGGACCCCTGAAACTCAAGAGTTAGTGTACGAATCGTTGAAGATGTGGATTGATGAATATAAAGTTGATGGCTTTCGATACGACTTTACGCAGGGGATTGGTTGGAAAACGAGCGATACGACCGTAGGTATTCTCGGATGGGCGAATCGCATTCACAATGAGTACGGCGGACAGGTGTACCAGATTGCCGAGCATTTGCCGGAAAGCCCCGCGCTCATTTATTATAGTGGGCTAACAAGCGGCTGGCACGACAGTTTTAGAGATGAGGTGTTTGACGAGGCGCGGTTCAGAAATACATCGCTGACTGAATTTGAAAATCTCGTGCTTGGCTTAAGCGCTTACGGCAGTAATGATACACCCTCTTCGCCAAGCTCCTATGGAACGAGAATCGAGCCGGTTAATGCCAATGTCAATCACGATGAGCAATCGTTGATTTACGAAATGCAAACGTTCCAGGGTGTTTCGCCCGCTGATGCTGTCAAACGCGATAAATTATACGCCACGTTTATGTTTGCATCGTTGGGTGTTCCCATGCTCTGGCAGGGAATGGAATGGGCGGAGCCCCGAGGATGGTCGAGTGATGGATTGAAACTCGGTTATCGTCCAGTACAATGGAGTAGGCTTTCGACGGCTGAAGGACTGTCGCACTTCAGACACTACCAAGCACTCGCGCACCATCGGTTGCGCAATCCGGCGCTGTATGACGGCGAGTTGAGAAAGCTTGCGAAATACACAAGCGAGAGGGTACTCGTCTGGGGGTTGGAGGATTCCACAAGCGGGGCAAAGGTGATGATTGTGGCGAATTTGAGCAATTCAGAAAAAACGGTGTCGAACGTGCCGTGGCTTGCAACGGGAGTGTGGTACGACGTTTTTAATGAGTCGGAATACAATGTAAGCGCTACGCCGGTCGATTCGTTTACTGTCCCAGCCTATACCGCAAAAGTGTATTCAAACAAGAGCAACACCGAGTTGGGCATTCCGACTTCGGTGGAGAAGCTGGGCGATAACGCGCCGCGTGAGTTTCGCTTGCTTCAGAATTATCCGAACCCCTTCAACCCGGCAACCAATTTCGAATTTCGGATTGCGAATTCTGAATTTGTACAATTGCGGGTTTACGATATTCTTGGCAGAGAGGTTGTAACATTAGTCAATGAGGAACTACGTTCCGGTGTCTATCACACGCAATGGGACGCGCGCAACCAGCCGAGCGGGGTGTATTTCTATCGCATCCAGGCCGGAGACTTTGTCGAAACCAAAAAGATGCTGTTGCTCAAATGAATAATCTGAGAATCATCTCCTTCTATAGTGCGCTTGTTCTATCATTTGTAAGTTTGCTCGGCTGCGTGAACGAAGACAACGACGCGCGCCGCATCATCATATGGCACCAAATGCGACCGGATGAAAGGAGCATCTTACAGCGCCAGATCGGCCGGTACATGGAAGCGAATCCGGGCGTGCAGGTGGTAGAGCTGTTCAAAGAGACTGAGGAGCTCCGCAGCGGATACGTCATAGCCGCGATTGCCGGACAGGGTCCTGACCTCGTGTACGGCCCGTCCGACCCGGTCGGGATCTACGAGGCAACGAAGACCGTCATGCCGCTTGAGGAAATATTCCCTGCCGAGTATTTATCGGAGTTCGACTCAACAGGATTGCTCTGGCACCGCGGTCATTTGTATCAAATCGCCGATAAAATTGGCAATCATCTCGCGCTGGTTTATAACAAGAAATACGTGCAGACTCCGCCGACAACTGACCGCGAGCTTATCGCACTTGCTAAATCAATACAGGAGCAATATGGCTCCACCGCGGGAAGACCTAATGTGTACGGCTTAGGGTGGAATTACATCGAGCCGTTCTTTTTTATTCCGTTCTTAACAGGGCACGGCGGCTGGGTGTTTGCATCGGACAGCGTGACTCCGGCGCTCGATAACGGGTACATGGTTGAAGCCCTGAAGTTTGTCCGCCGGCTCAGGGACGATGAGAAAATCGTCCCGAAGGACGCGGATTATAACGTCGCCGACGCGCTGTTCAAAGACGGCAAATGCGCCATGCTCATCAACGGCGATTGGTCGTGGGCGGGGTATATTCAGCGTGGGATCGATATCGGTGTTGCGCCGTTGCCGATGATCACGGAGACAGGCCTCTGGTGTGCGCCGATGACTTCGCCGAAGGGTTACTCGTTTAACGCCAACGTAGCGGAGGAAAAGATTCCGCTTCTGGTCGATGTTGTGCAGTTCCTCCTTTCAGAAGATAATCAATTAGAAACTTCGCGCGAGCTTGGCACAGCCCCAACGCGTCGCTCGCTGTATAGCCATCCGGCAATCGTCTCGAACGAAATTTTACAGAACTCTCTTCGTCAGATCCAGCAAGGGCGCTCTATGCCGGTGGTGCCGGAGATGCGAGCGGTGTGGGATGCGATGCGCCCCGGCTACCAGGCAGTAATGGGGGGTGCGCTGACTCCCGAAGCGGCGGCGCAGTCGATGCAGCAGCTTGCCCAACGGAAGATATCCGATATGAAAGAATAACAATTGAGAAGTAAACCCTTTATATCGTTTCTCATTATTCCTTCGTTCGTTGTGCTGACGGCGGTGGTGTTCTATCCGTTCGCGTACAATTTTGTGTTGTCGCTGGGCAATATGAATTTGATGAACATCAGGGATTGGATGGTTATCGGCTTTCGCCAGTACATCAAAATTTTTACCGAGCCCTCGCAACCGGACCTTTACATCGTGTTCCTGAAGACGATCATTTGGACTGTGGTTAATGTGTTCTTCCATGTGCTGATCGGCGTTTTTCTCGCCTTGCTCTTGAATCAAAGTATGAGGGGACGGTCGATCTACCGGACAATCTTAATTTTGCCATGGGCGATTCCGCAATTCATCGTTGCTCTCACCTGGCGGGGGATGTTCAACTACGAATACGGCGCCATTAATCTTTTGCTCACGCAACTGCTCGGCGTGCCCGCAGTAGAGTGGCTGAGTAATCCGACGAACGCCTTCATCTCGTGCATCATCGTGAACGTGTGGCTCGGGTTTCCGTTCATGATGGTGGTGGCACTTGGAGCGTTGCAGAGCATTCCACACGAGCTGTACGAAGCGGCTAACATCGACGGTGCGCGGTGGTATCACAAGCTCTCGAAAATCACTTTACCGCTTATCAGGCCGGTGATGATCCCCGCGATTACGCTCGGCGTTGTATGGACGTTCAATAATTTGAACATCGTGTGGCTCGTCAGCAACATGGGCGAGCCATCGGATAACACGCACATTCTCGTATCGTTTGTGTACAAGGCCGCGTTTAATTTTTACAGCTTTAGCTATGCGGCAGCGATTTCGGTAGTGATTTTTCTCGTTTTACTAGTCTTTAGTCTGACATTCATCCGCCGCACACGCGCGGCGGAAGCGGCGTATTAACCATTATGGCAACTCAGCATCGTCGGCTCAATATCGCTCTCAAGCTGTTTACACACGGAGTGCTGATCGTCTTTACGCTTATCGCGGTGTTCCCGATCTGGCAGGTCGTGAATATTTCGCTTAGGCCCGGGAATCAACTGCTGACGACGTCACTGGAAGCCATCCCAGCGGATGCGACGACGCAGAATTTCGTACAGCTCTTTACCGAACGCGACTTCCTGCTCTGGATGCGAAACAGTGTATTGGTCGCGCTGACCGTCACGCTCACGGGCGTCGCGCTTGCTTCCACGGCTGGATACGCGTTCTCGCGGTTTTCGTTCATCGGCAAAAAAATCGGTCTGTTCACCTTGTTGACGACACAAATGTTTCCTCCGACGATGCTGCTGCTCCCGATGTATATCATGCTGATACATCTTGGGCTCATCAATACACACCTCGGCGTGATTATTATTTATTCAGCGACAGCCCTGCCGTTTTGCATCTGGACGATGAAAGGCTACTACGATACCATCCCCACAAGTTTGGAAGAAGCGGCGATGATCGACGGCTGTTCGCCGTTCTCGGCTTTTTACAAGATCGTGTTGCCACTTGCCGCCCCGGCGCTGGTGATTACCGCGCTGTTCTCGTTCATGACCGCGTGGTCGGAATATGTTGTCGCCGCGCAGGTCTTGCAGGATACATCGCTGTGGACGCTGCCACTAGGGCTAAAGTCGTTTGAAGCGAGCATGAGCGCTGAGTGGGGATTGTATGGCGCAAGCTCAATTATTGTGACGATTCCGGTAGTTATTCTCTTCCTCCTTCTGAGCCGCTGGCTCGTCTCCGGCTTGACGCTTGGAAGCGTGAAAGGATAAATTATGAAACAATTTTTCCCTACTATTTTTTGTCTCGTTATTTCTATAGGATGTTCCATGAATTCGCCTCAACACATCGACCTGAACGGTCCCTGGTATTTTCAAGTAGATTCATTGGATAAAGGTGTATCCGAATCCTGGTTTGCAGAGGATTTCGACCGTTCGGGTTGGAAGGAAGTAAACGTCCCCGACCACTGGGAGCGCTACAACCTTCCTTCGTACGACGGCGTTGGATGGTTCTCGACGAAATTTGAGTATCGTGGCAGCCAGTCCACGGCGTTGTTTTTCGGCGGAGTGGATGACGATGCCGACGTTTGGGTAAACGGCGCCAAGGTCGGCTCCCACGCGGGATATAGCGAAGCATTTCATTTCGACGTCACACAAGCGTTGCGGCAAGGGACGAATGAAGTAACCGTCCGAGTGAAAGATTACGCTGGTCCCGGCGGAATTTACAAGCCGGTGACGGCCATAGCACTTGACAGCGTTCATCAGCTTCTCAAGTCGCCGTACGCCGATCTGAATGCGCGCAACAGCGAAGAGTGGGTAAAAGATGCCGTGATTTACGAAGTATACCTGCGCTCGTTTTCCAAAGAAGGTAGTTTTAAAGCATTGGAGAAACGAATACCTGAACTGAAGCAGCTCGGCGCAACGGTCGTGTGGTTGATGCCAATCCATCCGGTCGGAAAGTTGAACCGGAAGGGAAAACTCGGCAGCCCGTACTCGATTCAGGATTATTACGGCATTAACCCGGAATTCGGCACGCTGGAAGATTTCCGCTCGCTCGTGAAGACAGTGCATGAAAATGGATTGAAAATTATCATCGACCTCGTTGCGAATCATACATCGTGGGATAGCAAGATGATGCGCGAGCACCCGGAATGGTTCACAAAGGATTCGACGGGCAAGTTTGTGCCGCCGAACGCTGATTGGACAGATGTTGCCGATTTGAACTATGATGTCCCCGCCCTCCGTGACTACATGATTGAGATGATGAAGTACTGGGTACGCGACGTGGGCATAGACGGCTACCGATGCGACGTATCCGAGCTGGTGCCGACGGATTTCTGGAACAGCGCGCGTAAAGAACTCGACACAATCAAGCCCGTCATGATGCTTTCCGAAGGAACGCTGCCGGAGCACCACGTAGAAGCATTCGACCTCACCTACTCGTGGAATCTGTACGCCGTGCTCACGAAGGCGGTGGGCGGAACAACATCCGTCAGCGTATTTGATGAGATGTTGAAGACCGAGTCGTATCAATTTCCAAAGAACTCGCTGCGCATGCGCTTCAACACAAACCACGACCAGAATGCATGGGATGCGCCCGCAGTTGAGAAGTTCACGCGCGCGGGGGCGAAAACGAGCGCCGTGTTGGCGTTCACATTCCCCGGCGTTCCACTCATCTATAACGGCGAAGAAGTCGGCAACCCAAAGCGGCTTGCGTTATTTGAAAAAGTCGATATTGATTGGAATAAAAACCCGGATTTCCGCGAATTATACACTTCCCTGTGCAAGCTGAGAGAGGAAAACCGTGCGTTGCGACGAGGTGAACATCAATCACTCTCCAACTCAGACGGTGAAAAAGTGCTGTCGTACCTCAGAACACTAAATGAAAACAAGGTCATCGTGGTGTTGAATTTTTCTAACGCGCAGCGTGATGTTACAGTAGATGTATCTGAAACGGCAATCAGTATGATGCAAGAGTATTTCACGTCGAAACAAGTAAGTGTTGCAGAAGGAAAATTATCGTTATCATTACAGCCGTTTGAGTACGCAGTCCTTGTTGCTCAATAATGTCTCTGTTGCTTGAGTTGTTGGAAACATTTTAACCTATACACTACATGAAAAAGATTAAGCTCGTTCTTGGTATCCATAACCATCAGCCCATCGGAAATTTCGATTCGGTGTTCGAGCATGCGTTCGCGAAGTCGTACGAGCCGTTCCTCGATCTCTTGGAGCGCTACCCGCGCATCAAATTAAGCCAACACTACACAGGCGTGTTGCTTGAATGGCTGTTGCAAAACCGGCCTAAGTTCATCCAAAAGCTCCAGAAGCTTGTCGCATCCGGCCAGGTGGACATGATGGGTGGCGCGTACTACGAAGCCATCCTCTCGATCATTCCGGATGAAGACAAGGTCGGGCAGCTTGTGAAGCTTTCCAACGCGATCAAAAAGCATTTCGGCAAACCACCTGTGGGGATGTGGCTCGCTGAGCGCGTATGGGAACAGCATCTGGCAAAATCCATAGCAGAAGCAGGCTTGCGTTATACTGTCGTAGACGATACTCATTTCAAGTACGCAGGCTTTTCGGAAGAAGAACTGCTGGGATATTACATGACCGAAGAGCAGGGTAAAACCATAGCAGTGTTCCCAATCAGCAAGCGGCTCCGGTACACGATTCCATTTCAGCCCGTCAAGCATACCATCGATTATTTGCGCGAGATTGCCACGGAGGACGGCGACCGAGTCGCCGTGTACGCGGATGACGGCGAGAAATTCGGCGTCTGGCCTGATACGTACGACCATGTGTTCACGCGCGGCTGGCTCAACGAGTTTTTCAAAGCACTGTCTGACAACTTGGATTGGATACAGGTTGTGCATTTTAAAGATGTGTTGAAATCGATTCCGCCCGCGGGGCAGACGTATCTGCCTAACGCATCGTACGCAGAGATGCTTCACTGGGCTTTGCCGCCGCATCATTTTGCGCTCTACGAAGAGTTCGAACACGTACTGCAACAGCAGGGGATTCGCGACAAGTACGAATCGTTTTTCAAGGGCGGATTCTGGCGAAACTTCCTTGCCAAGTATCCGGAAGTCAACCAGATGCACAAGAAAATGCTGCACGTTTCCGAACGCGCACGGGTGATCGAGCAAAGCAAAAAATCCAACGGCAAAGCAGCATTGGACCGTATTCGCTCGCATATTTATGCTTCCCAGTGTAACGACCCCTATTGGCATGGCGTCTTCGGTGGATTGTACTTGCCGGTGTTGCGCCATCCGATTTACAAAAACTTGATCGCCGCCGAGAACGAGCTCGACAAACTGGAAAAGAACAATGCCGTGCGCGTGATAACGTACGATTTCGACCGCGATGGGCATGACGACGTTGTCGTTGAGTCGCCAACGCTGAATTGTTATTTCAAACCGAACGTGGGCGGCGCCATCATTGAGCTAGACTTCAAGCCAGCGTGCTTGAATGTGCTCGACATTGTCTCGCGCCGCGAAGAAGGCTATCACACGAAGCTCAAACACGCGGTGGCCGGGCATACGCCTTCTGGAGGCGTTGCCAGTATCCACGATGTGGTAAAATCGAAAGAGCCCGGGCTTGAGCAATATCTGTCGTACGATTGGTACCGGCACTGCACGCTCGTCGACCATTTTTTCAGCGCGGAAACGACGCTGGACGATGTGTGGCGCTGCGCATACAAGGAAGAAGGCGATTTCGTCGACCAGCCGTATAACGTGAAGGCCCGAAAAAAGGGAGCCAACGCAGTGATAGAACTGTCCCGCCACGGCAGGATTCGCCGCCAGGGGAAAGAATACCGAATTTCGGTGCAGAAACATATAACGATAGATTCTAAAAAGAATCTTTTGGAAATTGACTACACGCTGCGGAACGAGGAACGGGAGCCTTTGCAATTGTGGTTCGGTGTGGAGTTTAACGTCGGCCTTCAGGCTGGAAACACGCCCGACCGGTACTACTATCTCGATAACGGAGGCATCGAAAACGCGGTGCTGCGCAGCAAAGGCGAATTGCGCGACCTGAACGCGCTGGGATTGCGCGATGAATGGATGGGCGTCGATGTGCGCATTGAAATGTTGAAGCCGGCGACGATATGGCGCTTCCCGATTGAAGTGATTTCGCAATCGGAAGGCGGATTCGAGAGAATTTTCCAAAGCTCGGTTGTGATCCCGCATTGGAAATTCACACTGGAAAAAGAATGGCACGTTAAACTCTTTCATCGCTTTAAGTCTGTGAAACGATAGAGGAGACTTCAATGGCAAGCGTTCGTTTAGAAAGTGTGAAAAAGGTCTATGACGGCGGCCAGGTTGCCGTCCACGGCATGGACCTCGATATTCATGATAAAGAATTCATCGTGCTTGTCGGCCCCTCCGGCTGTGGGAAATCCACCACGCTCCGAATGATTGCCGGTCTGGAAGAAGTCACCGAGGGCACAATCAGCATTGACGGGCAGGCAGTAAATGACGCCCCGCCGAAAGACCGCGACATCGCGATGGTGTTCCAAAATTACGCGCTCTATCCGCACATGAGCGTGTATGAAAACATGGCGTTCGGCTTAAAGCTGAGGAAATTCCCAGCGAAGGAAATCGAACAGCGCGTGCACGAAGCCGCCTCCATTCTGGGCATCGAAAATTTGCTGGACCGAAAGCCGAAAGCGCTCTCCGGCGGACAGCGCCAGCGCGTGGCGCTTGGCCGAGCAATTGTGCGCAAGCCGAAGGTGTTCCTGTTCGACGAGCCCCTCAGCAATCTCGACGCCAAATTGCGCGTGCAAACCCGCACGGAAATATCCAAGCTGCATCACCGCCTCGCCGCGACGATGGTGTACGTGACGCACGACCAGATGGAGGCGATGACGTTGGGCGACCGTATCGTGGTGATGAAAGACGGCCACGTGCAGCAAATTGCGCCTCCGTTAGAGCTGTACCATCACCCGTGCAACAAGTTTGTGGCGGGATTCATTGGCAGCCCGGCAATGAATTTTTTCAGCGGCACGTTACAGCGGAAAAACGGCGTCGTGTTCCATGCGGATACCAACGGATTCCAATTGCCCGTTGAGAAGAAGCATCACAAACAGTTGTCAAAGCACATCGGCAAAAGTGTCACATTAGGACTTCGCCCCGAGCATATCGCGCCCAAACCATCAGGCAAAGCGGGGAAAGCAAAAGCCCGCGTGCACGTGGAGGTCGTGGAGCCGATGGGGAACGAGTCACTGGTGTATTTTACCACTGGCAAAGACAGCATCCAGTACGTTGCACGGCTGAACGGCATTCAAATCCCCGATGCCGGCAAAACCCTCGACCTCGCGTTCGATATGTCACAAGCGCATTTTTTTGACGCGGCGACGGAGAAGGTGATTTGATTTGGTGAGTATATTAGAATGAAAAAACAATTCTGGTTTGGGGTTCTTTTGGGTGCGTTGTTCACAATTGTTATTGGGGGAGTATTCACCATCGTGAAAGATTTTTTATTTTCCAATAGGTCCGTTTATCACCTAAGACATCCAAGCGTAAATAAAAAGGTTTCTGTCCTTGTACTCGGCGGGGTAAGCAACGACGTTTCTTATGTCATGCCCGGATATGTTGATACAAAATCACTTCCTGAAAGTAATTTTCTTTGTTTTAAAGACTCTTTCTCAATTAGTTATGATGATAGTAGCTTGGTTATATATTGTTTGAATGAACCACATGAGAATCAACTTAGAGCAAATGAAAAGATAAAACTTGAGATTCTTTCTAGATTAGAGTATCATGCAATGGATTCTTTGCAATTGGGCCGTCTTCTATATAGATATTATTTTTAAAGGACTCAAAATCCTTCACAACGGACCACAAATAAACTCTATCGTTGTTAAAAGCCTCCAGACCGAGATAACCAGTTCGCTCGGTGAGGACAGCGTCGCGAGCTATCGAAACCCATCCCCTCGCCCCTTCCCTAAAAATAGGGAAGGGTGTTGATTTGTAACGCGTATCTCAAAAATACCCCTTATGTCATTCCCGCGCGCTTCCAGCGGGAATCCAGCAGGTGGATGCCCGCTTATCCCGTAGGGATTCCTACGGAAAAATCCGCGGGCATGACAGTCTTTTTGTTTTGAGATGGGCTGTAGTTTTTAGAACCTCCCTCACTAATACTCTTTTAACTTCTTCACATCATCTGCCGTAGCAGGTTTTAAACTAATCGCTGTGCCTCCGCTGGAAACTAAACTCAGGTTAAGCATCGTTGAGCTGTCGACGATATACGAATTAATTTGGTACGCCATCGGATTTTTCTCCCGGTGCGCATCCGGCGCGTCGGCATAGATGGTGGCGACGTATTTGCGGCTTTTAGGAAGGAAGTCAAGAGAGACTTTTGACGAGCGTTTGTTTTCGTCCGTTATTGCGCCGATGAACCATTCGTCTTTGCCTTTGGTTTTGCGAGCGACGGTGAGGTAATCACCCGGCTCCGCCTCTAAAATTTTCGTATCGTCCCAGTCAGTCGCAACGTCTTTGATAAACTGAAACGCGTCGGGGAAGCGCTCGTAGTTTTCCGGCAAATCCGCCGCCATTTGGATGGGGCTGTAGAGCGTCACGTAGAGCGCAAGCTGCTTGGTGAGCGTTGTGTGCACCTGAGTCGTACGGCCGTTTTTGTAGTAGTCCATTTTAATCTGGAAAATGCCCGGCGTGTAGTCCATCGGTCCGCCCATGAGGCGTGTAAAGGGGAGGATGGTTTCGTGCTCGGGCGGGTTGCCATGGCTCCACGCATTGAACTCGTTGCCGCGCGCCGCTTCACACGCGAGCCAATTTGGGTATGTCCTGTGCAAGCCCGTTGGACGCACCGGCTCGTGCGCAACGACCATAATCTGATACTGTCCTGTTTTCTCTGCGACGCGCGCGTAGTGGTTAATCATCCATTGCCCGTCGTGGTATTCTCCGCGCGGGATGATTTTGCCCACATAGCCCGTCTTCACCGCGTCGTAGCCATGCTCTTTCATGAAGCGGTAAGCGGCGTCCATCCGACGCTCGTAGTTGCTGACCGAGCTGGACGTTTCATGGTGCATGATGAGCTTCACGCCCTTCTGTGCGGCGTACTGTTGAAGCTCCTTCACGTCAAAATCCGGGTACGGCGTGACGAAGTCGAACACTTCCTCTTTCCACTGGCCGAACCAGTCCTCCCAGCCGATGTTCCAACCTTCGACGAGCACGCCGGCAAAGCCGTGCGCGGCGGCGAAGTCGATGTAGCGCTTCACCCGCGCCGTATTGGCGCCGTGTCGCCCGTTCGGCTTGAGGGCGCTCCAGTCGGTGCCCGCGAGCGACACGTTGTTGGTGTCCGCGTAGTTCCATGTTGAAACGCCGACGTGCAGTTCCCACCACACGCCGACATACTTCTGGGGTTTGATCCAGCTAACGTCGGCGAGCTTTGTCGGCTCATTCAGATTCAAGATGAGTTTTGATGCGAGGATTGCCGGGGCGTTATCAGCGACAATCACCGTGCGCCACGGAGTTTTCGCAGGCGTTTGCAAATAGGCCTTGTTGCCCACGGGGTCAGGGACCAAGACAGCGCTCAGCGCGAATGTCTTTTGGTTGACCGAGAGGTTCATGGCGGGGTAGTTTACCAATGCCGCCTCGTGGATGTTGATGTACAGCCCGTCTTTGGATTTCATCATCAGCGGAGTCTGGACGGCATTGCGGGCGACGGGCGTACGCGCGAAGATTTCATCGGCCGCGTGGCCCACTGTTGCGTCGATAGTGCTGAGCTGAGAGGTAGAGTACGCGTATTCGTTCGTGTCGTAATCGCCGGGAATCCAGAACACCTTGTGGTCGCCGGTGAGGCTGAACTCCGTCGCTTCGCCGGAGACGATGAAGTATTGCAAATTCTGCTGGATGGGGAATTCGTACCGGAAGCCGAGACCGTCGTCGAACAGCCGGAAGCGGATGATGAGCGTGCGG
This sequence comes from Ignavibacteriota bacterium, assembly GCA_022616555.1. Lineage (GTDB taxonomy): Bacteria > Bacteroidota > Ignavibacteria > UBA10030 > UBA10030 > JAKEEG01. Next base: position 92,781 of record JAKEEG010000049.1, read on the forward strand.
TCTTTTTCCGCTTTCTGGTGCAGCGTGACGGCAAGCTCGCGGTAGTTGTTGCGGATTTGCTTTACCTCGCCCCACACTGGCTCCCATACCGAGTCGTGCGACGACGTATCCGTTTTGGCGATGCGGAAGCCCTTGTCGAACGACGGTTGGTTCTTTAACAAGATGCCCAGCTTGCTCGTTTTGACGACGGATTTCGAGCCGAGTGAGAGGGCGTACGTCGGCTCGCCGTTTGCGCTCAGTGCGAACGTGAGCGTGAGCTTTCCGTTGGGCGATTGTATGGTTTGGCTGAACGAGAGGCTGAACAGCAACAGGGAGGCGATAAGGAGTTTTTTCATGAGTTTGATTAGATTGGTTGAACATGAAACCTGCAAGTCATTCCCGCATGCTTTTAGCGGGAATCCAGCAGGTGGATGCCCACTTAAAATCCGTGGGCATGACGATTTTTTTGAGATGAATTTACGCCAAAGTGAATTAATTGCGTTCTAAGATAATAGGCTACTAAAGTTGAAAATTCAAGTGTGATGTTGATGTAAATGCCCCATAGTTTTGCATTGATTTGTGCGGCAATTAATCTGCGCTTTCGATTTACATGCAACTGTCGAGAAGAGTTGATTGCTATTTTTTGATTGCATACATTTTAAATGCTATTCAATCACCTTCGTTCCAGGCTTCGGTAAGATATTTTTTTACATTTGTTCTGCCAGTACGTTCTGACTAAGTTATTGGGATATTTTATTGTCATAACCTTTTGTTAGAGTTTTTTTTGAATTTATCTGTAAAAAGTTGAGCTAACCAAAGCTTTTCAGAAAATACATTACATATGAATATTCTTTTTATTGATACTAATATGTATCTGCGTTTCTTTGACAGCAGTCAACCAGAATACAAAAAACTCCTAAAGACTGTTGTCGAACTTAAAGACCAAATATTTATATCTGAGCAAATTGTCGCCGAGGTTAACCGCAATAAATTGGCCGTGTTCGAGAGAAGTTGTGGTGACAATTTGACTGACAATGAGCTTAGAACAAGACATCTTCCAGAACACTTTGATTCAAAAACGGATAACGCAATTTCGGACTGGAATAAAAGTCGAAAGGAACTTCAGGAACAGTCGGAGAAGTTAATTGACAAACAGAATGAAATATTTAGAACTATTTTAAATCAAATCTCGACTTCTTCAGATGAAGTGAGTAAATCACTTGCACCATTATTTTCTTTGGCGCAAAAACCATCAAACGTGGAACTAGAACAGGCAAAGGCTCGAAAACTGCTAGGCAATCCGCCGGGTAAACCCCAAGATCCACTTGGTGATCAAATTACATGGGAACAATTTCTAAATCGAATTTCTACTGCAACTGCTATTTGGATAGCTTCGGGTGACTATGACTACCTTACTACTTATAAGAATCAATGCTATCTCAATGCGTTTCTACATGCTGAAATAATTGGCAAGTCCAAGAATAAGCCAAAGATTTATTGTTTTAATAGACTCTCGGAATGTCTTAAGCACCTCAATAAGGCATCGCCTAGAGAGCTTACGAGTCTACCAAAGGATGATGAACTAAAAGAGATATCCAAATTGGATGATCTTCCCCCGATTTTGCGGACACAGAGAAAAGCCACTATCTTGGTGGCAGAAGGAGGTCCGCAATGGAAAGAGTCAAGAAACGGAATCAGTATGAC
>JAKEEG010000009.1 GCA_022616555.1 Ignavibacteriota bacterium
AGCTAATACGCGTAATGTACGAACGAGGGCTACGGTCATTCGATGGAAAAAGGATGCCCCACAGCGTGATGACCCGGATTTTGCAAAATCCCTTCTATGCTCTGTCGAATTTCTCTTGCAACGACTTCTTGGTTTTCCGACTGTTGATATCCGACTGAAATTGGTTCACGCTCGCGAGAATCGTATCAATCATGTTTCCTTCGGGACTATCATCCAGCATCGGCTGCGCGACCGAGATCAGCTTTACATTGGCTTTTTGCAGGACCGCACGGATGGTCAAATGGTCCTTCGTATTTCGCGCAAGGCGATCCGTTTCCTGGACAATGACTGCACTTATGTCCTTCTGTTGCTGACACCTTTGGAGAAGGTCTTTCAACGCTGGGCGGTCTAGAGACGTTCCGCTCCTTCCCTCGTCGCGATAGACACCAATTGGGTCATATCCATTCCGCCCCGCAAAATCTCTGCATAATTTTTCCTGTACATCGAGAGAGAAGCCCTTGACGGCTTGTTCTTCCGTGGAGACTCGACAGTATACAAGAGCATTTGGCATGGATTAAGATATCCAGTCGCGGTACATGGGTACACGAATCCTGCAACTTGTCAATGTTTGCCGTGCAATGTAAGAAAGACCGTAAACGTGAGCTAATCACCTTAGTTTTATCTACCCTCAGAGCATTTGTAGGAGGGTATTTATGCCTAATTCGGGTGCCCATCATATCTCTCATCCGTCCAAAAAAATCCGTCCGCTGAATATCAGCCGGACGGATGTATATTGGAGAACAACAACGTGGAGGTCTTCGGGCTCCAGCTGCTGCAGGAAGTATATTAACGCTTCCGTTTAAAAAGTCAAGCCCGGTCAATAGGCTTGCTAGGTTCCGTCAAATTCAGTACATTGCAGTTGCTCGCGAATATAATACCTCACAGGCAAAGGGACCTCATCCCCGTTGGAGAGCAGCGATGTTCCCTGTCAGGTCTTCGAGGACGCAGCAGAAGCTGCGGCTCTTCCGCAGGATCAACATCTTGTGTGAAGAAGTCGAGAAGATCATAATACGGCTTGCTGTTGCAGCCAGCACTGCAAAAGTCGTATATGAGGTTGTTTTTCAGCATCTTCTCAAGTAAGGAAAAGCCCTGCCAAACATGTGGCAGGGCTTTATTATCATTTACTCAACTTTTCTACTGCTACTCTGAACGCTTTTCTCTTTATCTGCTCCCCCGACCCAAACCACATCGACTTGAGGCGTTGGGACGGCTCAGCCGAAGGCTGACGATAGTGATCGACGAACTCCGTAACGGCATTGTAAGCACCCCAGAGTGTCCCTTTGGCCATCTCTGATCCTCTTCCGGACTCGACAAGCTGCAGGATGGTGTCCTTTACAAAGTTCTTCTGCCTGCTCGGAGCTGGTTCATCAATACCAGGAAAGATACCGTTCAGATATTCGGTTAGCGACAAATTTCCAATTTTCTTCGCACTCATACCGTTGAAAATCTGTTCCAACTGGTCATAGAGCTGGTTCGTGAGACCAAGAAGCTTGTGCACTTCCTTCAGCTTGTCGCTAGCACTGGCGGTGTGTCGAATACGAACTTCTTGCTCCGCGCCTCCGAGTGCCGCAACCAGCGTATTCTCGCAGACTACACGAATGGGGGTCAGTCTGACTCTGACGACTTCGCTTCCGTCGTGCGAGTTTGTGAGCAGAAGGTACTTTTCGACAAGATCGTTGCCATTTACACGGATGTAATCCGGCAGTTTTGCGAGAAGCCAGATGCGCTCTCCTTTGCCGAGAACTCCGGCGATGTGATAAATCGCCTCACCCTCTCCGACGAGAGAATCGAAGACGGTAAAGGCATCCCGGTTCTGCACAGGCTGATACCGTGAGCCGACAACACCGAGGGCTTCGAAGGTATCCATTCTTACCATCGCAAAATGCCTTTCCACAGAAATGTTCGTGTGTTCGACCTTGAGCGGCATGGCTTGCACTGTGAAATCCAAGCCTGCCGCCTTGATTGCTTCGGCAGCCGTGGCAGGCTTATCGAGCTTTGTGCCTAGCTTATGCCAAGGCGTTTCTCCGACATACATGAACGATGTCTTTCCGTTTGTTTCGTTGAGATTGTGTGACATGGTTGTGTCTCCTATGTAGTTGGACTGAGAAAAGAAATGCCCTCTGGAATTTCCACAGGGCATTGGATTTGGTTGCTTCGGTTGTCAAAGAACGAAAAGATGGAAGAGGCACGTCCTCCATCACGAAAGCAGCTACAGCCCCCGGAAAGGGATAGCCGCCATCATCCTACAACACTGTGCCTCTCCCAATAGATCTGATTCTTAGCTAAGGTTCCGCAACAACCTTCGCCGCTTTATCGACAGCATCGCGGAACTCGCTCACCTTGGTGCTGACGACACGCACAGTCGTGTATTTCTTCTCCTCTCCCTCGATGTTCCTTTGGGTGATGGAGAGGTACTTGTTCCCCGCCTGCGATTCTTTTACATCCACGAAATATGTGGTCTTGCCGGCTTTAACCGTCACGGAGAATATTGCTTCCTTGCCGCTCATGGTGATGCTCCTTTCTTGAAAGTGTATGAGTACTGTGAACTACTTCTTTGCTTCCCCGTTTACTGGTTGTTTCTGCCCCGTCCCGTTTCCTCCATTCTTCCCCTGCCAGAGCGGGCAGATGTTCGCGTACTCGCAGTCCTTGCACCAGTATCCGGGGTGAGGGTAGAACACTCCCGCCCTGATCCCCTTCAGAACTTCCTGTGCGAGAAAGAAAAATCCAACGTAGTCCTTCGTGCCTCGTGTCGTGATCAAGTTTGCCATCCGAGGCTTCTTCGACTTGATGAAGTTCACGACTTTAAGACCCTTCGGCTTCTTCCGGTTCAGGAATTCGTAGACGTAGCTGTACGCAGTGAGCTGGATGCGGCTTTCGATGTCGCTCACGCTCAATGCCTGTGCCGAAGTCTTGAACTCGGTAATCACCCCATCGTCCTCGACGAGGTCGATGAATCCTGTGAAATCGATATCGAGCGCCTCTCCCGTGGTTGGATCGGCGAGCGGGATGGTGAAGGGGACTTCGGTGCCGTTCACTTTAGCGTGAGGCTCGCGGAAATACAGAGTGAGGAGCTCCTTGCCGAGTGCAACGAGTGCCATTTCCTGCTCCCCTTCCTTGAACTTCACGTTCGCCTCGGCCTTTTGGCTGTACCAGTCGGCATCGAAAATCTTGTGAAAGGTTCCCAAGGATACCGTTGCTCCACTCATCCGTTGCTTGTGGAGCCACGAAAGCGAAGAGTGGAACGCACTCCCGAACGCAAGTGCCGAAGAACGGAACGGTTTGGGCAGCTTGTCGATGTACTGGTAGCGATACTTGAGCCCGCAGAGGAGATACAGATTGATCTGGCTACTCGATAAATGATCCATTCCCGTTCCCTCCTTTCCCCTCTTCCAAGAGCTGCTCGATGAGCCTGCTCGCGTCAACCTTTGAGACCTCCTTGAGCGAGGCGACTCGGAGCCGCTTCATGATCTCGTTATGTGCCACTTCACCCTCGATGCCCTGGGTCGCAAGAATCCGGAAGAGATACCGTTGTTGCGCGTTGCTCATGGCTTCGCCGTTCTCTTTGTGTTCTCCGTTCGGTTTCCGCTCTGTTTCCACCGGAATAGGACTCGGTGCGGGTTCAGTGCCGTTTAGCGGAAGATTCCTCTCCATGAGGTATGCCCTGAAACAGAGCACGCCGTTCGGTGTATACACTTCGAAGCATTTTGCAGATGCCATTGCTGTGCCCTCCTTATTGAGTTGTGGTGAATTGCTGTCACCATTCTCAATCCATCGAGGATGGAGCATAAGAAGGGCGATGATGCCGAAATCGGCACAGGTGCATCACTTACGGTCAAGTAAGCTGTGCATATATCATCTCTCAATGAGCAATGGAGAGGATAAGATCACCCCCGTCGCAATCACAAACTGGAGGGACATCAGGAAGAAGTTCGGCATCAAGGAGAAGAACCGGCGGGGACACATGTATGTGGTGGGAAAGACGGGGACTGGAAAATCCAGCCTCCTCGGTAACATGCTGATTTCTGACCTTGCCCAGGGCAACGGAGTGGCTCTGATAGATCCGCACGGCGACCTTGCGGAGAAAATGCTCGAGTTCATCCCTCCGTATCGCAAGGGCGATGTTATCTATCTCAATCCAGCCGACCTGGAGTATCCGGTTGCCTTCAATCCCCTCCGCAAAGTGGGAGCCGACTACCGGCATATCGTAGTGTCGGGTCTCATTTCTGTCTTCAAGAAAATCTGGCACGAATTCTGGGGTCCACGGCTTGAACATCTGCTCCGCAATGCGCTGTTCACGCTGTTGGAGGTCCCAGACAGCACCCTCCTCGATGTGACCCGCCTTTTTACTGACACTGGATTTCGCGTCAAGGCAATGGGATTCCTGACTCAGGAGCCAGTCTGGGAGTTCTGGACGAATGAATTTGATAAGTATTCTGCTTGGCTCAGGTCGGAAGCGACAGCACCAATTCTGAATAAGATGGGTCAGTTCCTGACCAGTCTCCCGCTCCGGAACATAGTGGGACAGGCTGAGAACACGTTCAGCATTCGGAAGGTCATGGACGAAGGAAAAATCTTAATCGCAAATCTCTCGAAAGGAGCAATCGGAGAGGACAACTGCGCTCTGCTCGGGGCAATGCTGGTGACACAAATACAGCTAGCGACACTACACCGAGCCACTTTACCCGAACACAAAAGAAGACCTTTCTATCTCTACGTCGATGAGGTACATAGTTTTCTCACTCAATCGTTTGCCGACATGCTTTCCGAGTCCAGAAAATATGGTCTTAACCTTGTCCTCGCACACCAGTATGCATCGCAATTGGACGAAGGTCTTCGCAACGCAATCTATGGCAACGTAGGGACGATCATATCGTTTCGGGTGGGAGCGGACGACGCACACAATCTTGCCAGAGAATTCAGGCCAACATTCGAGGAGATGGATTTCGTGAATTTACCAAACCATCACATTTATCTCAAACTCATGATCGACGGAGTTACATCCGAGCCTTTTAGTGCAACTACTATTCCCCTCCCCGAACAAGGAATCTCGGACAAGAATTCAATTATGGAAGAATCAAGAAAGAAATTTGCAAAGCCACGCGGAGCGGTTGAATCGTCTCTGCTTGCACGTTATCGCGAACCTGTCCGCAAGAAACCTCGGCAGTCCTCGTTTCTCTGACACGAGGTACAAAAAAAGCCTCACGGAATGTGAGGCTTTTGACTATTGTATTTTCCCACCGAGGGATACACCGAAACCATGTTTCTTAGCCGCTTCAGTTAGCTCCTTACCTAAATTACTAATCGCGCTCGTCATGACAGCGAAAGAATTTCTCCCTGCATCCTCATCCTGGCTGTGATAGTATCCCGCCTCATCATAGATGTCGGAGAACTCAATATATCTCTCTGCCATCTTGATCAGCTTGCACACGGTCTTGTGGGCCTCGAATCCTGCGAACTGTGTCTTGCAGAAAAGTCCGCCATAACCATGGACGATGCCTGGGCTGTGATCGTACGTTTCGTAGCTAGCAAGCTCGAGAGTTTTGAGGTCGAACGTGAACTCCAATCCTTCGCAGTCTGGGTGTACCTCAACCCAGATGCCTTTAACAACCGTGTCAACATAGAACGATGGCCACCTCTCTTGTGAGAATGCAGCGCGAACTGCCGCCGCATACTTCGTATCGAAGATTTTGAAGTATCCATTGCAATCTTTCGAGACCATTTTGGGAAAGTACTCGATATTCTCCTTCTTTTGTTGCTCAGACTTTGGGATATAACCATAGCCCATTCCCCAGTTCGGTTGGAGCTTGCCCTTGAAAGCCCTGTCCACTTTTCCATAATTCCAACCTGACGCTGTTGCTATATCCGTGAGTGTTCCTCTCAGATCGTCAATCGCCGCAAGGCTCTTGGCTCTACCTCGGTAATGAATGGTAATGCCCATGTGTTCCTCCTATATGTTGTGGAATGATCTCCCTCAAGCCTAAAGCCTAGGAGGAGCACAGAAAGTCGGGAGCATTACCCGAAACTGACGATAAAACCCTTCTTCTTTCTCGCAATATTTCCCTCAGACTGTCATATGAACAGTTCTTTTACAACTGATCAGGAGAGTCGAGATGATTACGTTAGATGTTGATGCCCTTGAAAAGAACGGCAAATACAAGCGGCTTAGGAAGGTCTATTACGGGCATTATGACCGGGAATTTGGACCACCACACCCAATGATACGGTTGAGGGGGAGATACCTTGAGACTTATGGTTTCAAAGTGGGAGATCGGATCAATGTGAGGCTTGATGAGGGATGTATTATCATTACGAAAGTATCCGAGCTCACTGCGAACGATAAAGCCTGATGTAAAGAGCATCAGGCTTTTTGTTTTCGTTGTTGAGTCTGCAAGTTGATATTTTGTTTAGAGTTCGCTACTTTCTCAATGCTGCAGCCCTGACTTCTTTATTTAAAACTTTAGAATCATAAAAATCGGACATATGGCTTACGGTGCATATTCATCGCACTCGATCCGATACATAATGTTACAGAACTAAAACGACGACTCTTGGGAGTAACAATTGAAACAAAGAGCATTAACCTGCTTTCTTAGTTATAACAGTAAAGACAAATCTTTCGCACTGAAGTTGTCAAGAGACCTCGAATCACAAGGTTTCTCAGTCTGGCTTGATGAACGAATGATTAGAGGCGGCCAGTCAATCTCTGACGAAGTTGAGAAAGGCTTAAGGAGGTTCGATGTATTTGTTATAGTCTTATCTCCGAACAGTGTGAAATCAGAGTGGGTTAAAGATGAGCTTCGAGTAGCTATTCAACGTCGCCACTCCAAGAATAGACGAGCTGTTATTATACCAGTCCTTCTCAAAGAGTGTCGCATTCCAATCTTCCTAGAGGATTATAAGTATATATCATTTCAAAACCCTAAGAGCTATTCGAATTCTTTAGCTCAGTTGTGTAACTCAATCATCTTCAGCAGGCCCCTTCATAGCAAGTTTCGTACAACATATTCTGGAGGGTTCATAGTAGACAGTATACAAATTACAACCAAAATCTCCGGCTCTAACTACCAAAAAGCACTTTACCAAGAACGGTATACAATAACTCCCATAAAGCCAATCACCAGAATCAATAAAGAGATTAACGTTGACGGCAGAATAATAGGCGTACATTTGTCGAATGGAACGGTTATCCGCAAACCGATTGGGAAAAAGGGTGAGCGATGGTTACTAACTCCCTCTACACCACTCGCTAGTGGGAAGGCTGTCAATTTCAATTTATCATACGAGCTTGTGAACGAATTTCGCTATGTAAAGCGATGGTACTACAGCATTGATTCTCCTACTCGTTTGTTCGTCTACAAATTCATCTTCGCTCCAGAATGTTTCCCAAAGTCTTTTAAGGTTACCCTTATGCAAACTCAAACAACAATCCTTGAAAAGGCGCTCACTAGAAGATCGACTATTCAAGGAAGTGTCTTTGAATACAAGGTAGCATTTCCATCGTGGAGGGATCGTTTCGAGTTCACTTGGATATGAACGGGTGACATAGAAATTCGTAACAACCACATTTCTTTTTTTGCAGAACGTTTTTCAACCAGCTGATTCATGTCATCTCAATGAGGATGATTGTGTTAAAACTACACATTCGTTACTAAGTATCATTTGGAAGGTACCAATGAGAAGCAAACGAAAAGAAGAACGACACTCTTATGTTCGCAAAAGAGCCCAAGAACTAGCACAGAGTGGCAACTATTCGGATTGGCTTTCTATCGAATGGGCTATACGGAAGGAAGGTTACGAAGAAGCTCGCTCGATTCTGGATGATCACTATGTCCGAAAAAACCTAAATGAGACGTGTAAGATCGCACAATCTGATGCCGAAAAAGAAAACCGGGCTGCTTTCAAACAATGGGTCGATGAATTTGTACTGATTCACGCTCCTTCTCTGAAACAGGAATTCCCTAGCGTCGATTTCTCTGCTCGGCAAAACGGTTTTTCAGTTTGCAACGACAAAAAACAGCTGGACATCTTTCGAATATTTGCTTCCCGAAAAATAACAGGCATATTGCACTCTAGCTAATGATGGTAATCGCTATATCGCTGATTTCTACAACTCGCCCGATAAGCCTTTCGATGAGTTCACAGTTGATGATCTACGCTCGCTGGTAAGAGTTGCAACTTCCAAGCATTTTTAAATTGCTGGCCAATATTAGTAGAGAAAAACCTAATGGACATTAACGACATTAGAAGAATTCGATTTGATGATGAACTCGAAAGATATCAAGGCTTTTTCGATCACCAATGGGCAAAAGATTTTCACGAGGTCATCCAAGGCTCTAAACTCGAAGGAATGGTGTTTGACCTTAGTTTGGAGTGGAAGGCAATTTCTTGTGTTCGGCGATGGCCTTGGCTGATGATTCATGGAATCAAGGATGCTATTGAACACACACTCGCCTGCGAAGATTCAGATGGACTTGCAAAAGATATGGGCAGATTACCAGGAGGAACATGAATTCAATATGGCGCTTTGGATGTCCGAAATAAATTCATACTGTGCTGTATACTTTGCTTATGAAATTTTTCTCATCAATAGTATTAAAGTTGCGGCTGGCATAACATCTTTACGTACTAGACAACTGCCATCTGAAATCGAAAAGCTTTTGGGATCAGTAATCGTTAGTCGTTGCTGGAACGATCAACTCATAGAGTTGGCTCGTCTCATACGACACGCCGTTACACATAATGGACGAAAGCTGACAAACGATCTTACGAAGTACAAGAGCAAACTTACTTTAGAGAATAACGAAATTGTGATAATAGCACGTGATACAACAGAATTGTTCAATCTGTTGAAACAACGAGCATTAGAATTTGCAACTACGGCGGTAAAATACCAATCAGTCCGGAGGGCATGAACAATGAACACACCAAAATCCGTCGGCATTTGGATTCGGGTTTCGACCGAAGACCAAGCGAAAGGCGAAAGCCCGGAACATCATGAGAGACGAGCTAAAGCTTATGCGGAATCCAAGGGCTGGAATGTCAAGGAAGTTTATCACCTTGAGGCCGTGAGCGGCAAATCGGTGATGGAGCACCCTGAAACAAAGAAGATGCTCACCGATATACGCTCGCACAAGATCACGGGCCTCATTTTCTCCAAGCTTGCTCGGCTTGCTCGTAATACAAAGGAACTGCTCGACTTCTCAGAGATTTTTCGAGAATGCAGCGCAGACCTCGTTTCGCTGCAGGAAGCGATAGACACCTCAAGTCCAGCCGGTCGCTTCTTTTATACAGTCATTGCCGCGATGGCGCAATGGGAACGGGAAGAAATTGCTGACAGGGTAGCAGCTTCTGTACAGATTCGAGCCAAACTTGGTAAGCCCTTAGGAGGCGCAGCCCCGTACGGTTACCAGTGGCTTGATAAGAGGCTGGTTCCCCATCCCACCGAAGCGCCGATACGAAAGCTCATTCATGAGCTTTTCGTGGAACACAAACGGAAAAAAGCGGTTGCAAGAATACTAACCGACAAAGGTTATCGCACCAGAACAGGAGCTAAGTTCTCTGATACCACAATTGATCGTCTCCTGCGCGACCCTATCGCCAAGGGTCAAAGAAGAGCCAATTATACGAAGAGTCTTGGCGATGGGAAAAAGTGGGTCATGAAACCGGAGTCAGAGTGGGTGTTCACCGAGATGGAACCAACTGTCTCTCCCGAACTCTGGGACCAATGCAAGGCTATTCTTGATGAACAAGAAAAGAAGAAGAAAATACCTGCTAAGAAAACAGTGCACCTCTTTAGCGGAGTCACCGTCTGTTATTGCGGCGGTAAAATGTACGTCCCGTCCAACATGCCTAAGTACGTCTGCCGCAGTTGCCGTAACAAGATACCTATCGAAGACCTTGAGTCCATCTTCCACGAACAGCTCAAATCGTTCTTCGTCTTGCCAGAAGAAGTAACCAAATACCTGCAAAAAGCAGATGAAATGATCCGGGAGAAAGAACAGCTTATCGTGAGTCTGACAGAGGAAGCAACGAGGCTGCGGACCGAAATGGACAAGCTGATGAGTCTTTACAACGAAGATGTGCTCCCGAAAGAGGAATTGGGTAAACGATATCGGCCTCTCTATGAACGGGTAAAGGCGCTTGAAAACCAGATTCCGGAGCTGCAGGGGGAGGTTGACTTCCTCAAGATTCAATATCTTTCCAGTGATCAGATCGTCGCCGATGCCAAAGACCTTTACAGCCGCTGGTCAAACCTGTCCTTCGACGAAAAACGCTATATCGTTGAAACCATAACCGAATCAATCACTATTGACCAAGACGAAGTCACTATTCATCTTGCCTACCTCCCCTCTACCCTCGAAATGACTGCAAATAGGCCACACAACCTCAGGGATTCATCGCACAGACTAACATGAAATTTGCCGGGTAATCAATGGACATTTTAGAACGGCTGATTGTTACCCGGCTATCCTCAAGAGGCTGACGCAACACTTCAAGGACGTTACGGGCAAATTCCGGCAGTTCGTCTAAGAACAACACGCCGTGATGGGCAAGAGAGATCTCGCCTGGCCTCGGTATCGTTCCTCCCCCGACAAGCGCAGAATCAGAAATCGTATGGTGTGGAGAGCGATACGGTCGTGCAGAAACAATTGCCGTGTCCGGTGGTAGCAATCCAGCAACCGAGTGTATCTTTGTTGTCTCCAACGCTTCGTCAAACGACATTGGTGGCAGGATTGTCGGGAGTCGTTTTGCAAGCATCGTTTTGCCTGAACCTGGAGGACCGATCAGGATGATATTGTGGCCACCCGCTGCTCCGACTTCGAGTGCTCGCTTTACGGTTTCCTGACCTTTTACATCGGAAAAGTCGAGTGCATAGCGCTGGTGATTTGAAAAAACTTCTCTTAGATCTACATGAAGTGGTTGTGCTGTTCTGTAGCCGCCGTTGAAGAAATCCGTTACATCGGTCAGCGTATTCATCGGGTGGACAGAAATGCCCTCGACCAGAGCGGCTTCAGGCGCATTACCTTTTGGGAGTATGATGCCCTTAATGCCTTTTGCTTTCGCTTCCATCGCAAGCACTAGAGTGCCATGGACGGGACGTAAAACACCGTCTAAAGCAAGCTCCCCCAAAATAAGGTATTGATCGAGTACATCGGACGGAATTTGCTCTGTTGCAGCGAGGAAACCGATGGCAATCGGTAAATCGAATGCCGATCCCTCCTTCTTCATATCGGCTGGGGCTAAGTTGATGGTGAGCCTATGGAATGAAGAGCTAAATCCGGAATTGCGAATAGCAGAGATAACTCGCTCCCAACTTTCTCTCACAGCGCTGTCTGGCAATCCTACAAGGGTAAATCTGGGAGCACCCTTTTCGTAGTGGGTCTCCACTTCGATAAGGTGGGCATTGACACCTAAAGTAGCTCCGCTGAGTACGTGGGAAAACATGTCTCGCTAAAATAGGTGTGGCTGGTTGATGAAGGTCGTTGGCTTAAACTATATGGTACTTTTTAGATTAGATAACATTATTAAGTCTTTATAAATCAACGATATTGACGTAAGAACTCAAGTCTATCGTGTAGCCTGGTTGTCGGAGTTAAGAGCTTATCCTTACCAAAGACTGCTTCCTCTTGACTATTAAAAACGAGCTCGTAATTCTGACTCATAACAATAGCTTCTTCTGGGCAGACCTCCTCACAAAAGCCGCAAAAAATACAGCGCACCATATTGATCTCGAATTTAACTGGATAGCGTTCTTTCTCCAGCTCAGTTTCCGATGCCTGTACTTCTATCGCCAAAGCAGGGCAGACTCGTGAGCATAATCCGCACGCTACGCAGCGCTCCTCGCCATTTTCTTCCACAAGCACAGGGCGGCCCCGGAACGAAGCAGGCGGTTTAAACCGCTCATCCGGATACATATATGTAGACTTCTTTTTGAAGATATGAGAAAGAGTTATCCGCAATCCCTTAAAGATTTCTGGGATGTATATTTTCTGCCAGAAGCTAAGGTCTTTCGACCGGATTATTTTACGCGGTTCTGCCATCCAATCTCCCTTACTCTACCTTCTCAATTTAATGTTATGTCAACCCTAGCAAATTTCTTATCCATGGCCAAGCCAAAATTACTAATCCAGTTCCCATGACGTTTGCCAGTGTAAGCGGGAGCATGACCTTCCAGCCTAGGTTCATAAGCTGGTCATACCGAAACCGTGGTAATGTCCACCGAATGACGATGAAAAACAGGAGCACACCCACAACCTTAACGCAGAAGGCACCTACTTGAAGCAAACTAAGCCAAAACGGCGAGATACCAAGGTTTTCAATATATGGGAAATGCCATCCGCCCAGAAACAACGTAACAATGATGGCACTGGAGGTGATCATGTTGGCGTATTCAGCCAAGAAGAATAGTCCAAACTTAAGTCCGGTATATTCGGTGTGATAGCCTCCGACAAGCTCCGGCTCCGCTTCCGGAAGGTCAAATGGAAGGCGATTTGTTTCTGCGAACGCGGCGACAACAAACGTAATGAACGCAACCGGCTGAAGGATGATATTCCACGCTGGCAACCACCCACCAATGTATGACGCTTGGAGCTCAACAATTTGGTCTAATCGCAACGTGCCGGCAATCATCAAGACTCCTATAATTGAGAGTCCCATTGATAGCTCATAGCTGATAAGCTGAGCAGAGGAACGCAATCCGCCTAACAGCGAGTATTTGTTGTTGGACGACCAGCCTGCAAGCGTAAGCCCGTACACTCCCAGCGAAGTGATGGCCAGGATATACAAGATACCGACATTCACATCGGCAACCTGGAGTTTAACATTCTCGCCGAAAAGCTCAATGCTATTCCCAATCGGTATGACTGCAAAGGTGCTGAAGGCAATGCCAATAGAAATGATCGGAGCGAGATCGTGTATTACTTTGTATGCATTCCGCGGAATGATGTCTTCCTTCATCACCAATTTTACGACATCTGCAAAGGACTGCAGCAAGCCAAAAGGACCTACGCGATTTGGGCCGATTCGATCTTGCATAAATGCACTAACACGGCGCTCAGCCCATACCAGAACGATCACTGAGTTCAGGATTGTTCCAATAATCACAGCAATCTTAATAAGTGGTATCCAAATGCTCATGTGGTTATACGCTAACCGTAGGTCGTGATGAAACTGTCTTGCTCGAATGTTGAATCATCGCGCCTCGCGAACCAACCTTAAGATAACTCAAGCCCTTATAAGCGGGAATTCGTGTTGCCATTTCCTGAAACACATCTTCAGCCGTATTGTAGCGGGTCTTTGCACCAAGGGCAGAAGCCACCGCGCTGGCAATGCGCCACGAGGGACGAGCATCCCGCTTATTTGGCCTGCCCCAGCGATCGTTGCGAGAGGCAAACTTATCCCAACGGCTCATGGAAAACCCATCTAATGCGCGGTCCTGCTCAATTGTAGAAACTGCCGGGCGAATCCGCTGTACTCTTCCTTGAAAATTGGTCAGTGTTCCGTGCTTTTCTGCATATGTGGAGCATGAGAACACTACATCTGCCATTTCGGTCGTTTTATTTTGCACAGACGAATGCACGATGAGCAATTGAAGATTTGGTAAAACTGCGGCTATTTCCGGTATGGAGGCAATGTCATCTTCTAAAACATATAATGCTTTGATGCCACCGTCTGCAATGCCCTGCAAGATACCTTTAAGTGATAATCCACCATCAGCGGGCTTTACACCGACTTCAGTTGCGCCAAGCATGTTTGGCGTCTTATCTGCTCGAATAAGAATATCGTCCTCATCGCCTTCCTTAACATGCGGAACTACATCGACATTTTTCGTGCCGATTGTTTCTTTCATGAGGCGCTGAAAGACGTAATTGTCTTCGTTTGTCGCATAGGCAGAACCTATGCCGGCCATCTCACTTTTCTTGAATGTCTTCAATTGCGAAACAGCTTCAGCGATTGCCTCATCCCAACCGACACGAGTAAGTGCACCGTTTTTCTTTACAAAGGGCCCGCTCAGTCGTTTTTCACTGTTGACGAATTTGAATGTATTGAGCCTGCCTTCATCACACATCCAATACGAGTTAACGTCATCATTGAACCTTGGAGTAAGCCGCAATACCTCGTTATTGCGAACCCAAATGTTCGTGTTACATCCTCGTGCGCAACCGTTGCAGACGCTCTCAGTTGAGGACATTTCCCAAACGCGTGATTTAAACCGAAAATCCCTGCTTGTTAAAGCGCCGACTGGGCAAAGCTCAATGACATTCATCGAGTACGGATTATCTAGTTGCGTGTCAGGGAAGGTCGTCAGCACCACATGGTCGCCGCGCTGGGTAAATGTCAGCACTGGCTGCTTAGCTATTTCGTCTGAGAATCGGACGCACCGCGAGCACATGATACAGCGTTCGACATCGAGCATGACGCGCGGACCAAGCTCTATTCGCTTCGGTTTGTGTACTTTATCGTGCTCAAAACGACTATAGCCTACGCTGTACTTGTACGAGTAATCCTGAAGCTTGCACTCCCCCGCCTCATCGCAAATCGGGCAATCCAACGGGTGGTTGATGAGTAGAAATTCCATCACCGCTTCGCGAGCGTTGATGACTTTTTCACTCTTCGTCTTCACAACCATGCCATCAGCAACCTGTGTCGCACAAGCAATTGCGAGCTTCGGCATCTTTTCAATTTCAACTAAGCACATTCTGCAATTACCGGCCACGGAGAGCTTTGGATGCCAGCAAAAGTGTGGTATCTCAATTCCCTGCTGAGCTGCCGCCTGAATAACGGTAAGCTTGGGATCGACCTCGTATTGTTGACCATCTACGGTGATTTTTGCCATGGCAAGGAGCTAATTCTTATATGTTTCGAGGGCGCGGCGGAGTATTTCCAGCGACCGCTGCAAATCTGGTACATTGAGCATGAACGCGAGGCGGACTTCATTTGTCCCACTGTTTGGTGTAGCATAAAACCCATTTGCAGGGGCTAACAGAACTGTTTCTTTTTTATCTTCGAATTCTTCAATCAGCCAGCGTGAAAAATGGTCCGCATCCCTCACCGGCAAACCAATGACGATATAAAAAGCGCCTTCAGGAATGTACGAAGTAACGCCCGGGATTTTCTTCAGTCCCTCACAGACCGCGTCACGCCTCCGATGAAATTCCTCAACGATAGGTTGCGTGTATTGTTCTGGCGAATTTAAGAGCGGTACGAGCGCTAACTGCTCTATACTGGCCACCGAAAGCCGCGCCATGCCGAATTTGAAAGTAGCTTGCATAACTTCCTCGTTATGGCTCGCAATAGCGCCGATCCGAGCGCCGCACACATTAAAGCGCTTTGAGCAACTATCTAAGAGGATTGAGCGGTCACGGATCTCTGGGAAATCCATTACACTCGTCGCTCTCGTGTTGTACGCGAATTCACGATACACTTCATCAGATAAAAGGAAAAGGTTGTGTCGCTGGCAAAGTGTGACTAGCCGCTGCACTTCTTCACGCGAATAGACTGTTCCGGTGGGGTTGTTCGGATTGCAGATGAGTATCGCTTTCGTTTTTGATGTAACGTGCCGTTCAATTTCCTCCAAGCTCGGAAGGTGGAAGCCATTGGAGATTGAAAGCTTTACGGGTCGTAATCTTACATTCGCAATACTCGCAAATCCATTATAGTTGGTGTAGAACGGCTCAAACACGATTACTTCGTCATCAGTATCGCATACAGCGCATAGAGCAAAAATAATTGCTTCCGAGCCCCCGGTCGTAATGATAATCTCCTTCTCATCCAACTGAATACTATGGTGAGCAAAGTAGTTTTTCCATGCCGTTAATGCTTGTGGAAGTCCATTCGATGGCGCATACGCTATCGTGGGAAGATCCAGCCCGCGAATCGCTTCAAACACAGCATCGGGCGTGTGGAGGTCTGGTTGACCAATGTTAAGATGGTAAACCTTTATGCCTTTCTTTTTTCGAGCTTCTGCGATCGAGGCAAGTTTCCGGATGGGCGAGGCCTGCATCGCCTTGGCGCGATGGGAAATAGAGACGCCCGTCTCTACTTCTTCAATAATTTCATCCATCTTTGCTGTGTTCATAACGTGTACCGCTGATACATATCAATTTTAGTTAACAACCTTGCTGCTTTCAAGCGGATTAAAAATAATTGTAGAAAACTTACTCGCATCAAAAATATCGTTTGCAAGGCTGTACAAGTGTTCAGAGGTAACGGCATCGACTTCTTTTGTGACCGTATCGAGCGACATCAGCTTGCCGAAATACAATTCCGAGCTTCCAAGGCGCATCATCCGGCTGGGCATGCTCTCCAGGCTGAGCATCATACTGCCCTTGAGTTGTGCTTTAGTGCGATCCAACTCAGCAAGACTAATTTTTTTCTTTTTAACGTTATCAAGCTCTTTGAGGATCAGGTCAATCGATGCATCGACGTGCGATTTGTCGGTTCCGATGTACGCAGCAAATGTGCCCGCATCGCTCATTAAATTAGCATAACTGTACACAGAGTAAGCGAAACCGTAACGCTCGCGGATGTTTTGATAGAGCCGCGAGCTCATACCATCGCCCAAAAGTGTATTCAACGTCATCAATGGGTAGCGAAGCTTGTTATCGATGCCAAACACCTGCCTTCCCAAACATACATGTGCCTGCTGGATGGGCTTCGAATATTCAAACCTGTCAGCTTGCTGAAGCTTTGGCTTTGGTTTCTGATCCGATGAATTTTTCTTCGACGAATTTCCCTGGAAGTACTTTTGAACAAATTCAACAAGCACATCATGGCTGACATTACCAGCAGCGGCCACGACAATATTACGGGGTACATAATACTTCCCGTGATAGTCGATCAAATCGTTACGAGTCAGGGAGCGAAGGTTCTGTTCCGTTCCGATTACAGGATAGCCGAGCGAATGGGAGCCGAAAATCGCTTTTTCAAAATAATCGTGTATGATATCGTCAGGACTATCTTCAGCGTTTTTGAGCTCTTCAATAATAACACCTCGTTCTTTTTCAAGCTCTTTCTCCGGAAAGAGCGGACGCTGAATCATATCCGAAATGACATCGAGAGCCAATGCGGTGTGCTCATCCAAGACACGAGCATAATAACAGGTGTGTTCTTTGCTGGTGAATGCGTTGAGATAGCCTCCGACTGATTCAATGCTCCGGGCGATTTCCCGCACAGAGCGTTTTTTCGTTCCTTTAAACGCCATGTGTTCGATCAGATGTGAAATGCCATTCGTCTCTTGGCTTTCATCGCGAGAGCCGACATCTATCCACACCCCAACCGAAACGGATCGGACATGGGGAATTTCCTCCGACACCACTCTGATGCTATTGGGAAGAACGGTTTTTCTGTAGGTCGCTTGAAGTTTATCTTCAACGACAGCCGTTCTATGAGTAGTTTTTCTAGGGGCGCGTTTTATCAATTTCAATCGGATTTGTATGGTAGAAAAAAACTTCTAAATTTCTAAGAAAAAGATACCGTTTTTTCTATGGATAGTCAAGAAAACAAGCAGCCGGCGTCCCCTGATTATGCGGGTAAATGCTTCTCCTGTAACAGAGATTTAATTTTTGTTACCACCATATCAATTGCCACCACGTTTTCCACCCCGCGAGGAATAATGACGTCTGCCCAGCGCTTGCTTGGCTCGACAAACTCAAGGTGCATCGGTTTCACCGAGCCGGTATATTGCTGAACAATCGAATCAATCGACCGGCCGCGCTCAATAGTATCTCTTCGTATTCTGCGAAGCACTCGCTCATCATCATCTGTATCGATAAAAATCTTAATGTCCATTAAATCGCGAAGCTCTTTCCGAACAAATATCAGGATACCTTCTAATATGATTATTTCTTTTGGCTCGAGAAGAAGTGTTTCTGTTTTACGAGTATAAGCTGCAAAATCATAGAGCGGTTGATGAATTGACTTTCCTTCTTTCAACTTCCTGATGTGACTAACGAGCAACTCAGTTTCGAGTGAATCAGGATGGTCGAAGTTGATCTCCGCTGGTTTGAGCCCATTAAACGCGCTAATGTCTTTATAATAGGAGTCATGTTGAATCACTACTACCCGACTCGCATCGAGGGATTCTAAAATTTTATTTGTGACCGATGTCTTCCCGGAGCCGCTCCCGCCGGCTATCCCAATAAGTAATGAGTTTGACTGTCGATTGCTTACCATTTGTCGTCTTTGAAATATAGACGAAGATTAAAGGATATTCAATGATTTCTCGGATATTTGCTCAATTTCAAAGACGACAGATAGCCTCGAATAATGCGCCTTGGCAACATATCATGGCTTACCTTGTTTTTCAGCGGTTAGACCGGTTTCCTGAACCCGTGTGGAAATTCCCCAAACGCCCGTGGATTCTTCCCACACATAGGAGGAGGTATCTTGACTAGGGTTTGCGTGCGGTATCGCTCTAATAGCGTTTATGATGATTCCGGAAATAGGAATTTCCAGCTTTTCATTGAAAGTTGTGCAAATTCTGCCCATTTTCTATCTCACTTTTAACATAAGCACGTGACCGACTTTTCACAATACTCTTTACTACTACCGTTTCTTCTCTACGCCGAAACCCATTACCGCTTCAGGTACTTCTTCAGCTATCTCAAAAAGCCTGAGCCGGAGATACTTGCCGATGCACCGCACAGGTTGGAGCCGGGTCAACCCATTACTCTATTATTATTAAGTAAAGACGGTGACCTCTACCCAGCGACTTTGCGACAAGCCACAGCGTATGTTACACAGCATGGCAAAAGAATAAGTGAACACCAGCTATTAGAATCGCCTGTTCCACTCAATGCTCCTTATTGGTGGAGGGTTTGCACTATTGATTCACCCGTCCAGCAAGGTTGGATAGAAATTGATGTTGAATTCGAGCTAGAAGCCTCTCAAAAG
Source organism: Ignavibacteriota bacterium (assembly GCA_022616555.1). Classification (GTDB taxonomy): domain Bacteria; phylum Bacteroidota; class Ignavibacteria; order UBA10030; family UBA10030; genus JAKEEG01. The sequence goes on from JAKEEG010000009.1 coordinate 18,934, forward strand.
ACAACGAGGCATCGGAATGACAACTACTTGACGTCTTCTCATGCCCCACTTCGTATCTACAAGAGCAAGGAGCCCCTCCCCTGTTTTCCGGGGTTGTATCTTGGCGATTGCCATACCCACTCCACGTTTACAGAAGATCAGGTTGAATTCGGCTCGCCGCTTGAAGGCTCTCTTCAACTTTGTAAGAGCATGGGCTTATCCTTCTTTTGTGCGACGGACCATTCGTACGACCTTGACGACAAGGTAGATTCTTATCTCGAAAATGACCCTACCCTGCCGAAATGGAATGCCTTACAGCGCCAAGCCGAGTCGTTAAACCAGGAAGAAACCGGTTTTGCCATTGTCAGAGGGGAAGAGGTTTCCTGCCGAAATGCGGAAGGCAGGAACGTCCATTTTCTTGTATTGGGAAACCGCGGGTATATTCCCGGCTCAGGCGATAGTGCAGAGCGCTGGTTCCGGACACACAGTGAACACAGCATCCAAGAAGTGCTGCAGCTGAAATCCGCTGATGCGGTCGCTATTGCGGCTCATCCGAGCGAACCGGTGCCGCTCCTCCAAAGACTGCTCTTAGGACGTGGCGGATGGGATAATGTAGATCTCAAGAATAGTTTTCTTGATGGGGTGCAGTTTCTTAATGGAAGTCGGGATAACGGTTTTCGAGCGGGTTACAAAAGCTGGGTTCTGCGTTTGCTAACAGGACAACGCTTGTTCGCCTTCGGGGGAAACGACGCTCATGGGAATTTCAACCGTTTTCGGCAAATCGGGGTACCATTTTTCACCATCCGGGAGAGCGGCCAACAGTTGTTCGGCAAAGCAAGAACCGGGGTTTTTCTTGACTCAAATATAACTGAAGCAAACATTCTCAAAAGCCTGAAGCACGGAAAGTCAATACTAACCGACGGACCTGTGATAAATATCCGACAAGAAGGCCGTAATCAAGTAACGGCAATCGGAAACACAATTACCGGCAAAATGGTCCAAATGGAGCTGGAGGTAAAGTCCTCAACCGATTACGGGAGCATTGAGCACATTCGCGTGTTGAAAGGAACCTTGGGTACCGACGAGGAAGAGCTTATCTATTCGAATTTAGGCGTAGGGGGGATGGAAAAGAAGGAATTGCTCTCTATCGATGTAGCGCGGCCAATGTACATTCGCGCAGAAGTGACTACACGTGCAAGCGACTCGTATGACCGGGAATCACACTTTGCATTGACAAATCCAGTGTGGTGCAACCCTTCATAAACTTGCTGGCAGGTATAGACAATAAAAAACCCCATCAATTGATGGGGGTGTTTGTTACGAGCAACCTTGAATGTTATCTCTGCCGGGCGCTTGGAATACCGAGCCTCTTCAGCTTGTAGCGTAGAGTTTGCTCAGTCATGCCAAGGAAGCCGGCTGTGCGGGACTGGTTGAATGCAAACCGATGGAGGGCCCGCTCGATGATGCCTTTTTCGATGAGGTCCAACGACCTGTCCAGAATAAACTCCTGACCAGCAACGACGTTGTTGATCATCTTCACGACTTCCGTCTTCTCGTCCACCAACTCCGGCGGCAGAACGAATTTTCCGCCTGTCGAGAACAGCACTGACTTGTCAATGACTGCTTTTAACTCACGGATATTCTCTCTCCACGCATGCCGCACAAGCACATCGATAGCGTTAATGTCTAGCGTAATGTCTTTGAGGCCAACTTCCTTGCCAATCTCGCTGACGAAGTACTTTACCAGCATGGGAATATCCTCTGGTCTGTCACGGAGCGGCGGGATGGCAAGCTGCTCAACGTCTTCCAACTTGTTGGCAAATTCCTCAAGTAGCTTTCCTGCTTCGCGCAAATTCCTCGGAGTCTCCTTCATCGTCAAAATCACACGTGTGTTTGACGGCGAAGGCTGCGTACCGCCCAGGCGGATCGTCGAACGCGTTTCAAGGTAGTTGAGAATAATTTTTTGGTTGCGGAAACTCGCCTCTTCGGCTTCTTCGATGACAACTGTACCGTTATCGCCGAGTTCAAACAAGCCGCGCTTGGTCGTTGGTGGCATGCCGGGCACGCCGCGCTCAAAACCAAGCAGGATTGTTTCCAATTCCTTATCGTCGATGATGCCGGCGTTCACCGTCACATACGGATGTTCGCCGTGCCCGTTTGAGCTGTACTGGGTCGAATGAATATTGTTTGCGGCGGTACCTTTGCCGACACCGACTTCGCCGATAAGAAGAACATCCGTCGTCGTTTTCGCGAGCGAAGCAATGTGCCGCTTTACGGTCTCGATTGCCTTACTTTTGCCGATGAGTTGTTGTTCCATATTCTCTTTTGCTACTCCTTCAATGTTGCCCCTGCGCTTAGCACAGAAGCAGGTGGATAAATTTTATTGACCGAAAATTCTCAATGCAAGTCTCTGGATAAAGTTAGGCTTTTTCTCTTGTCGGGCGCGGTGTAAAAAACCTTCCATGAAGCGTTTCCGGGTTAAGAAAATGGCGAACAACAAGATTATCAAACCCGTCACGCCAACGACTAATATGTTCAGAATCAGAAACGAGTTCTCGCTCATAGAATTCGCCTTTGACGCTTGTAATGAAGCGCAAGCGAAGGCTGAAGAAGATCAATAGGAAAAGTAGATTGGCAAATGTAAGGTACTGGCCAATTCGGTGTAGTTCGAGATAGCTGCCCCATTCAATCGACTTAATGTAAGCGAAATGATGGAAAATTTCAAGAGAGCAGTACGGTAACAACAAAAATACAATCTTCTCGATATACGCACCTTGCGGAGGGTCATTCTTGTATTGATAGCCGAAGAACAGGAAGATGAAAACGACACCCAGCACATTCAGATAAATGACATTCAAATAGAGCGGCTTGTAGATGAGCGTAAATACATTCTGGCCTTCAAGGTAAGGCAACAATTCAGCTACGCGACGCACCTTTTGATTCGCAAATAATGTACCTACTTGCAGGTCCCCATCCCACGCAGCAAGGTCTGTAAGGCTTGCGACCTTTTCAGCGGTGATCTGGTTATCCCCCGATGCTTGTAATTTTTCGACTGTAGTTCGCACAGCTCGAAAATCAACTATATCAGGAGTTGAATAGGCATACGTCGGGTTTTCGAGGATGGGGTGAAAATAATATACGAATACGCCACCAACGACTACCAATGTCAGGAGATACTTTGTGTACGTTTTGAAGTCATTGAATAGAGAATCAAACACCAAGTAAACAATTGAAATGGCAAGGAGGAAATAGAACAGCGAGTATGAGTATTCAAAGTAGAAAAATCGTGCGTAGACCTCACTTGCCCAGAGTGCTCGGCCGATAAAGATCGCCAGATAAAACAGCACAGAGCTCAAAAAGAAGAGAGCAAAATTAAAAAAGATAGGTTTGTTCTTAGGATTTGGCTCTCGCAGGAAAATGTAAAATGAAACGATTCCCAATAGCAGCATGATGGCATTAAAAGCAGCATCGCCTAACGGAAGCCCATTATGCGGCAATACCGTAAGCAACAACGTTGCTACCACAATGCTACCAATCCAAATCAAAAATATTTTTTTAGAGAGCTTCAGTTTTTTACCTATCGTTATGCACAACGAATATAACATCACTTCTCCCGTTAGTCAAGCTCTTTCTTGGTTTCTGTAGGCGCTCTGTGGTCTTTTGTGACACTCAGCGCACTTCGCTAACTCATTGATTTATATAGCGATAATAGATTCCATGTTAGTACTCTGTGTAAAACCTACTCTATCCTACAATAATCCCTTGACAATAGCTAAAAATTAGTTGAAATTAGTGGTGTTTTTGAACATAACGCTAATTCTTTCAGTGACAGAAATCACTTAATAACCATAATCTAATCACAAGGAGCTCTAACAATGTTTTCTTCAAGCACCGCCAAACGCTTCCGTTCAATCGCAATCGCGCTTGTCATCACGTTTGCGACCAACTACGCAATCTCTCAGGCAACAATGAGTGGGCCGACAGCTCCACCTCCGCCAATACCAGCAATCGATCGTAGCGGACCGACAGCTCCGCCGCCGCCAATTCCAGCGATTGATCGCAGCGGACCGACAGCTCCTGAGCCGCCGAGACCATAAGAATCGAATAATTTTATAACAATCATCTTAATTCAATACAAGGAGTTCTAAAATGTTTTCTTCAAGCACCGCCAAACGTTTCCGTTCAATCGCCATCGCACTTGTCATCACTTTTGCGACTAACTATGCAATCTCGCAAGCTGCATCAAGCGGCCCAACTGCACCAGAACCGCCGCGACCTGTAACGGTTGACCGCAGTGGACCAACTGCACCGGAACCGCCAAGACCGGCACCGATTGATCGCAGCGGACCGACAGCTCCTGAACCGCCACGACCATAATCGAATAGCAAGATTTATTTCTTCGTTTTTTAGCTCCGGTAGAGCTATCATGAGTAGCTCTGCCGGAGTTTTTATTTGAATTTTTTGCTACATTACACAGCGTTACTGAATAGCTTCTGAATACAACAGCATTTCCAATTGAATGACTTACGAAAACCCTGTACCTACTTTTAGTTCATCTCCGCCGCCGAAGCCCGATAGACGCTTTCTGATCAATATTGCATTATTCATCGCAACATTTTTTACTACTATGATCGCCGGCGCTGCCTGGGCAGGCAGAGATTATTACGAGCTTACCAACCTCAAATACGGTTTAGAATATTCTGTCGCTATTCTATTTATCCTTGGTTGCCATGAATTTGGGCATTATTTTGCCGCCCGATTCCACAACGTCAAGACAACGCTTCCATACTTTATTCCGTTTCCGCCTCTTCCGTTCTTCTTAAACTTTGGAACTCTTGGTGCTGTTATCCGCACACGGGCGATAGTTCCTTCAAAGAAAGCGATGTTTGATATCGGTGTTGCTGGGCCGCTCGCCGGTTTTGTTGCCTGTCTTATTGTGCTGATCTATGGCTTTCTCACGCTTCCGGGTCCTGCGTATATACTATCAATTCATCCACATTATGATTTTCAGTTAAATACTGACCCGACGACTTCCGGTTATCCTCTTGAATTCGGCGCTACACTATTGTATAGCGCACTGCAGCAGCTTTTTACCGACCCAACTAATCAATTTGTGCCGCCGATGAGCGAAATGTATCATTATCCCTTTCTCTGTGTCGGCTGGTTTGGCCTGTTTGTGACTGCGATGAACCTTATCCCCATCGGCCAATTTGACGGCGGTCATCTTGTGTATACGATGTTTGGAGAAAAGCACCGAATGATTGCACTCTGGGCTTTTCGTATTCTTCTTTTGCTCGGCTTTCCCGCTGCTCTGGATTTTGTAATAAAAATCCTACTGTCTATTTTCTATCAAGCGCCTGTTGGGCCGGTCATCCCACTTTCCGAATACAGTTGGGGCGGATGGTTCCTCTGGGCTTTAATCGCTTACAGAGTTGTAAAACTCTACCATCCTCCGGTTCCCGATGAGACACCTTTAGACGAACAGCGCATGTTCATCGGCTGGCTCTGTCTGGGTATTTTCGTAATATGCTTCTCGTTCGCGCCGTTTACGATTCAACTCTAAGAATAAGCCGAGAAGAAACAAGCTGCCGAGTCCGGGGAGTGCGTATCGAAGCATGGTTTTCACCTGTTTGGTTATTGACATTCAAGAGTTACTTTTGTATTATTCGTATGCTTATTTCCGACCGCTTTTTCACTTCTCGAAAGGCTCTCAGCGCCTAGATTGCTACGATAGCTTTTTTGCGTGAATGGACTCAGGGGCAGCAATCATTGTTAGTTTCTTTTCCTCTCGTTATTTCCAACTGAAACCGTTATGAAAAGGCTGCTTTTAATTTTTGTTGGTTTATTCCTTCTTCTTAGTTGTGAGAAGACGGACGATACTGTTATTGATTCCGTTGGAATAAGCCCATTTATTGTCTCTGCCTCAATTTCACCCGATACAATTGATACTGATACTATCGGAACCGACCCAAATCCAGACGATGTCTTAGAATTAAGCGTCAAGACCTATGCCACAGTTACACATCCGAGTGGAATTGAGAATGTGACTGTCCAAGCAAGAATTTTTGCGGCTAATTCAGGCTCTTTTCTGTCCTCAACAATTCTTCTCGATAATGGCAATGATGTAGATTCTACAATGGGCGACGGTGTTTTCTCAGGATGGAACACTTTCGAGATTACTCGTTCTGAGATTGGTACATTTCAAGTAGAGATAGTCGCGGAATATGGGATTAGCTACCAAAGCAGTGCCCATATTTTGCCCTTACAAATTGTTCGAAACAATGTGCCACCCGTCCTCTCAAATCTGCAGGCGCCGGATACGGTGGACGTATCCACGACAACCGAATTCCTAATTACGGTTCAGGTCGCAGACCCTAATGGATTGGACGACATTAAATCGGTTACACGGACAACCCCCAGCAATAATGTGTATCCTCTGAACGATTCGGGCAATAATGGCGATGCCTTAGCTGGAGACGGTATTTTCTCAGAAAACGTCACTCTGACCCCCCCACCCGCTCCTGGGTCATATGAGTTTCGCTTTCAAGCTTTTGATAAATCAAACCAAGGCAGCAATATCATTTTACATACCATTGTTATAGTACCTTGAGAATAGCTCGGGCTTCGTTCCTCTTTATTATATGTCTCTCAGCGACTGCGCTATCACAGCAGCCGCATTCCTTCCGTTTGGGCAGCTCGCAAGTCCAATCTGGCAGTCCCTTCAGTAACATTATCAACGACCTCGTTGTAAGTAGTGATAGCATTTGGGTTGGAACGCATAATGGCGTTGATATGACAATCGGAGATGGGAGTGTGTGGCATCATTTCAATGAATCGAACGGCATCAGCGAGCGCGGGGTCTCAGGGCTTGCCGTGAGAAACGCGATCGTTTGGGTAGCACAGTCAAGGACGCTGGACGACGAGGCGCGGACACCGGCGGGAGAAGGGCTTTCGTACAGTACAGACGGCGGTGAAAACTGGACACACATCCCCCAGCCGCGAGAGCCTGAAGGCGCGACTGTCGATACCCTCCTTTATGGCAACAATAAAATTGCGGCGCTGGCAATTACAACAGCAGCAAATAATCTTAGTTACGACGTTGCCCTCACAAGTGAAGCAATCTGGACGGCAAATTTTGCCGGCATGCTACGGAAGTCAACCAATAACGGTGCAACATGGTCAAGAGTTATTCTCCCGCCGGATAATCTGAGCAGCATCTCCCCAACCGACACGTTGAATTTTGACCTCTCCCCCGTCTCTGGTGGGTTAGGTTTAACCGAGAATTATAACCATCGGGTATTCTCCGTCCACGCAGGCAGCGACAGTGTTATTTGGGTCGGCACGGCTGGGGGAATAAATAAATCAACCGATGGCGGTGTTAGTTGGCGGAAGTTCTCCCACCAGAACCAATCACAGCCGATCTCCGGAAACTTTGTGGTTGCGTTGAACACTCAACGTTGGAACAGCACGGAAATCATTTGGGCGGCGACGGTTAATGCTCTCGGCGAAGATGAGCAACGCGGGGTAAGCTTTTCTTTGGACGGCGGTGAGACATGGAAAACCACGCTCTTAGGCGAGTTTGCGCATAACATCGCTTTCCAGGACTCTATTGTTTACGTCGTCACGGATAACGGGTTGTTTCGGTCGTCTGATATTGGCGAGACGTGGATTCGCACCGGGACTATTTACGACACTCAGAACATGCAACGAATTACTTCGACTGTTATGTATGCCGTCGCCGCACAGGATAGCGCCGTTTGGCTCGGGGGTATCGATGGAATCGCCCGTACGTTTGATTCACCCACGCAACAATTCGGGTCTGAATGGAGAGTATTCCGCACTGCAGAGACGGTCGGAAATACTTCGATAACATATTCCTACCCCTCTCCCGTCTCGCCGGATGATGAGGTAGTTCGCATTCACTATAGTACGCAGGGAAGGAACGCTCCGGTTACAATCAGAATCTTTAATTACGCGATGCAGCCGGTGAAAACGTTGATACAACAAGCGCAGAGATCCGGTGCTCAAGAACATGACGAAATTTGGAACGGTAAAGATGACTACAACGGCCGAATTTCAAACGGAGTCTATTTTTATATGGTAGAGGTTGAAGGTTTGGAACCCGTTTGGGGCAAAATTTATGTGGTAGAGTAAATGATGAAATACACATACATAGTGCTTGTGCTTGTCTCCCTGCTGTTCCCTTATGCCTATTCACAGATCTCGTCGGAGTTAGGCAGAGAGCCTGGAGTGGTGATGAGGATGGGATTCGGCGCTCGGGGAATCGGAATGGGCAATGCGCTCAGCTCTGTGCGAAGAGGCGAGATCAGCTCGTATTACAATCCAGCGCTCGTACCCTTCCAATCAACAAGGACCGCTTCGGCAGCTATGGGCGTACTCTCACTCGATCGTAGCTTGAATTTTTTGAGCTATGGGCAGGATCTTAAGCCAACCGCGGGCGTTTTCTTCGGAATCATCAACGCCGGGGTTTCAGACATTGACGGCAGAGATCTAAACGGCAGACACACGGAAACCTATTCGACTTCTGAAAATGCATTTATACTTTCGTTCGGTACGAGAATAAGCCCGAAGGTTAGCATTGGATTGACCAGCAAGATATTGTACTATAGCCTGTTTGAGGGCCTTAGCTCTACAACCGTCGGCTTTGACGTCGGTTTCATTTACTCTTTCTCCGATCAGCTTGCATTAAGCGGAGTCATACAGGACCTCAACTCGAAATACTCGTGGGACACCTCTACATTGTACGGCACGAACGGGAACACGACCATCGAACGCTTTCCTCTCAGGAGAAAGGTAGGGTTAAACTATCACCCGGAGTACTTTGAAAGCACGGTGTCGGCAGAAATTGAATTTGTGAGATCCATCGCTATAGCCCGCTTTGGCGCGGAAATATACCCTATTGAGGAGCTTGCGCTAAGGTCTGGAATCGACCAAATCGACTTAAAAGGCGATCTCTCCGCTAAACCGTCGTTTGGTTTTACTTTAAAGCCCGATTTTGGGTTTGTTTCTTCGTATATTCACTATGCGTATGTAATAGAGCCGTATTCACCGCACAATATTCACATGATTGCCGTTTCCGTTGTGTTTGATTGACCATGTGCAAACGTATTATCATACTCTTCTTCCCAGTTCTCGCGTTCGCTCAGGGAAATTCCACTGGGGCTTCACACTTGAAGCTGCCCTTCACAGCCCGGAGCGCCGCAATGGGAGAGTCATTCGTGGCAGAGCCTGGACGGCTTGGTTCATTCGCGCTCAACCCCGCGAACATGCAGCAAGTCGCCAGTCTTGAAATATTACTCTCTCACACCGAATGGATTCAAGACATCACTTCTGAATATTTTGCTATCGCCTACCCGGTAAAGTTTGGGACAATCGCCTTTGCAGTCTCGAATACAAACAACGGGGGGATCGAAATTCGTGATACCCCCGGTCCGCCTCTCTCGACATTTACAGCCCGCTCATCATCGTTCCAGGCCTCGTATGCGACAGCGGTTGCGCAGAATATTGGGTTGGGCATCTCAGCCAAATTCCTCTACGATAAATTGTACGTGGAGGAAGCGACAGGTTTTGCGTTCGATGCCGGTGTGCTGTACTCACTTCCGATAAAGGGGTTAGTCGTTGGAGCGTCTGTTGCCAATGTAGGCCAGATGAGCGCTTTTGTCACAGAAGATATTGAACTTCCGCTAACAGCACGAGTTGGGGCATCATACCAAATTCAGTATGATGATGATTTCGCAATCAGCGTAGGCTCTCTTTTTGCCAGCGAACAGCGGGCGGAAACAGCCCGTTTTCATGTCGGAGCCGAGGCGAGTTACCAAAATCTCGTTGCACTCAGGCTGGGGTATCAGTCCGGCTACGACACGCGTTCGATAAGCGGAGGCCTTGGCGTAAATTTCGACTGGCTCCAATTCGATTACGGTTACGTACCCTTCTCACACGGGCTTGGCACAGCCCACGTCTTCACGCTAGGATTTCGCCTCTGACTATGGCTCTTCGCGTCATTCCCTATACTGAAGAGTGGAAGTCGCGGTGGGATAACTTTGTTCTGAAATCGAACAATGGCACGATGTTCCATTTACAGAAATTCCTGGATTACCACGACAAAGGGAAATTTCGCTGGCATCATCTGCTGTTCCTCGATAAGAATGAACTCGTTGCCGTATTACCGGCGAGCACCATGGGAAGCACGCTCGAATCGCCAATTGGTGCATCCTACGGCTCATTTGTAACAGCTGATATCGATTTTACCTCTGCGTTAGACCTTGTCGATACGTTTTCAGAATACTGTCGCGAACAGCACTTCGAGCGCGCTCTGCTGACACCGGCTCCGTTCATATACCAAAAAACTATCAGTCAAAACCTCGATTATGCTCTTGCGTACCGGGACTTCACATTCGATAAGCATTACATTTCTCATGCCATACGGCTTGACGGCCCTGATTTTGTGTCGTCGTTTCAATCGACTGCGCGGCGCTACATTCACAAATATGTTCGCGAACAGTCGCTGACAATCGAGCTTAGCGACGACCTGGACGCCTTCTACCCTATTCTACTCAACAATAAGAAACGACACGGGGTTAAGCCGACACACACGCTTGCCGAACTGGAACGATTGCGAAAATTCTTTCCTGACAGGGTTGTTCTGTTTCTTGTCAAAAAGGGGTTGAAGCCCATCGCCGGGTCGCTTGTATTTGCATGCAACGAGCAGGTTGTGCTCTGCTTTTACAACATGCTTCTTTATGAGTACGAGCAGTACAATCCTATTCACGCCGTCATGTACGAAGTGGTGAAATGGGCAACTGAAAGCGGCTACCGTTGGGTCGATATTGGCGTCTCGCAAGATACAAAAGCGGAAAACCCAATGACACCTTCAATGAGCCTTATACGCTTTAAGGAAAAATTCAATGCCCGGGGAATACTCCGCAGTACATTCTACAAACGATTCCTTTAGGCGATGAATATACTCCACGTCGCCCCAATCAATGTTGCCGGCGTACCCTTCAATATGGTACAAATGCACCGCCAGTTCGGCAACCAATCAAGGCTCGTTACACTCCATCAAAATACTCTTACGTTCCCCGAAGATATCTGCCTGCAGATTCCATTGCCCCGCAGTCCACTTGCTCAGCGCTGGCGCGATTATAAGCGCGTACGGACTACGGTACCCGGCGAAAGCCGGAAACCACTTATTCATAGACCTAGAAACGCAATGGAAAAACTATATTTTGCCTATGACGATTGGCGGCGAGAAAAAGCCGTCCTCACGGCTATTGAGCAATATAAGTTAGCAGAATTTGACATCGTCCATTATGACGGCGGGCTTGATTTTTTTCGAGATGCCCGGCTTGCCACTCGCTGGAAAAACGAGGGTAAGAAAATCGTCTGCCATTATATGGGCAGCGATTTGCGCCTTCGTGGCGTTGACCCGCGAATGGATGAATTGAGCGACCTGAATCTCACCAATGAGAGCGACCATCTATTGCTCCACCCTGATATACACTATATCTATATCCCATTCAACGCCTCCGAATATCGCATACGTACCTCTGAGAACAAGCGGTTGCGGATAGTACACTCCCCTTCGAATCGCGCAGCAAAAGGAACTGAACTTATTCTACCGATCATGGAACGAGTCCGGAAGGAGCGCGATATTGAATTCGTGCTTATAGAAAACAAGCCGCATGATGACGTTATCCGTATCAAGCAAGAATGCGACATCGCTATCGAGCAAATTGGGAATTATGGCGGAACCGGTTACGGCAGAAACTCACTCGAAACTCTAGCGATGGGCATCCCCACGGTTACGGAAATGACTGAGGATTACATTGCGTGGTTGCCCGAAAATCCTTTTATTCTCGCTACACAACAAACACTCTTTGATACGTTGATTGAACTTATCGATAACACCAAGTTTCGTCGCGCAAAGACCTTGCAAGGCAGGGCATGGGTCGAAAAATATCACTCATTCGAAGCGGTCAACTCTCGATTACAACAACTTTACAGCCGACATGGGATTACTGGCTAACCTTCGGTCGCTTCCTCGTAACGCTCTTCTTCTCCTTCTGGCGGGTCTTGCGCTGCGAGTTGCATTGGTTTCATTTCATCAACGCCCCATCATTTCTGACGAAAAGGATTACCACCGCCTCGCAGTTTCGCTTTCGACAACTGCTGAGTACTCAAATAATGGTGTACCTACCGCATATCGGCCTATCGTATACCCCGCTTTTGTAGCTATAGTTTATAGTATCTTAGGAGAACACCCACTCATTGTAAAAATCCTGCAGGCATTCATCGATATCTTTACCGCTATATTGCTTTATCTGATAGTAAGGGAGGAATACCCGGGCGCACAAGTTACGGTCTTATCTCTTTGGTGCTTTTATCTACCTGCAATCCTCTATGCCAATCTTCTTATCACTGAAACAATCTTTACATCATTAGTGGTGCTGTGTTGTTACTTCGTTTTGAAGAAGAGGCTCGAAACCCCTGCAAGTACTTTTATCGTTGGAATAATTTTAGGCATGCTCGTCTTGATAAAATCAGGAATGGCGTTATTCGTTTTGGCTTTTATAGTTCTACTGCGCGTCTCGCGAATCCCATTTACACGTTACAGTTACATTTTTGCAGGAGCGGTCATAGTGCTTGCTCCATGGCTTATAAGAAACTACATCACGCTCGGCAAACCAACGCTGAGCACTAGCGGCGGTATTAACTTATTGATTGGAAACAATCCAAACGCGAATGGAAGTTACACGCTGAATTTTCCTGAAGAAGCATTCACGGAAACTAGCAGTGAAATTGAGGCCGATGAATCAGCTTACAGCTATGCTGTACAGTATATTGTTGATCATCCCGTACGCTTTGTAGTGAACGGTATTAAAAAGATCGCTCATTTCTTCTCTAGCGAAGGTGGCTTGCTCGTCTGGAGCTTTCACGATAATCCGGAAGATTTCTCAGAGCGATTTGCTCATAAGTACGCGTCGATTCCAGTGGTCTATACAGTTTTGGTAAATATGATGTACTTTGCGGCAATCATCTTGGGTTTGCTGGGATTTCTACAGGCAAAAAATGATTTACTGTGGTGGTTCATCGGTTCTTTCGCCGGTTGCCTGCTTGCGACGCACATCATTTTCTATGGCGGATTCCGTTATCATTTTCCCATCATGCCCTTTGCTATTCTGTATGCAACTCCGATGCTCACTACGGGGCTACAAGCGTTCAACCGCCTGGCGATAGCGAAAAAGGCACTTTTCATAGCTATAACGGCCGGACTCGCTTCAATTTGGGTGGTTGAATTCATCACCGTCTATAATGCGCGTTAATCCTTTCGCACATATTTACTTAACAATGAAAAATCCATGAAGATTTCAGGCTTCTCGTTCGTACGAAATGGCATAAAGTATGATTATCCGTTTGAAGAATCGATACGCTCAGTTCTGCCGTTGTGCGACGAATTTGTACTTGCGGTAGGAAAATCCGAGGATGATACGCTCAAACGTGTTCTGGCAATTAATCCCTCGAAAATAAGAGTCATTGAGACGGTCTGGGACGATTTGCTGCGCGAGGGCGGAGCAGTACTCGCTCAACAGACCAATATTGCTTTGGACCAAGTGACCGGTGATTGGGCATTCTACTTGCAAGTCGACGAAGTCATCCATGAACGGGACCATACGTCAATTCTGGATGCGATGCACCGGCACCAGCATGACCACAATGTCGAGGGACTTCTTTTCTCATACACTCACTTCTTTGGGAGCTATCGATACGTTGGCAACTCCCGCCGTTGGTACAGGAATGAAATTCGCATCATCAGACCGGAAATTGGTGTGCGTTCGTGGGGAGACGCGCAAGGTTTTCGCAAGAACGGGCAAAAACTCCGCGTAAAACCTGTAAACGCCGTGATCTACCACTACGGCTGGGTAAAACCACCGGCAGTGCAGCAGGCAAAACAGTTGACCTTCAACAAATTCTGGCACCCGGATGAGTGGGTAGCAGAACACGTTGGAGATAGCGCCCAGTACGATTATTCAAGCGGCGGAAGGTTACAGCCATTTAACGGCACCCACCCCGCTGTGATGAAACGGCGTGTCGAAAGCCAAAACTGGCAATTCAACTATGACCCTGAAAACATTCAAGAGTCCCTGAAGGAAAAACTCTTAAATTGGATTGAAGCCAAAACGGGCTGGAGAATCGGGGAGTATAAGAATTATGAAGAGCTTTGAGCACGCACCACAATTTTGTCTGCGGTAAAAATCAGGCCCACTATAAACCACCACCCAAGGCAATTGATAAACGTCCCATAATAATTTTGGAAGAAACTCCCTACCATAAAACCTAACACAGACAGTGAAGCACCGAGAGCAATGGCTTTGAGCTCAGGCTCATGAGCATTTTTCCATGCCTTAAACCCAACGCGCAATGAAACAACCCACATCCCGACAAAAGCTAACAATCCGGGGATGCCCGATGCCACAAGAACATTAAGATAATCGTTGTGGGGGTGCACTTTGGTATCGTAGTATCCTTCAGCTTTATGAAGCGGAAAAAAATAATCCCAGTTGTCTTCGCCCACGCCGAGCAGTGGGTAACTCTGTGCGATGTTCAAAGACGTTTTCCAAAGGTTAATCCGCGTTTGGTTTTCTTCAATATCAAAAATCGACAACGCACGTGCGCGTATATTTTCATCGGCAATTGTCCCTAAAAGAACAACAAGAGCCAACGCGACTGTAGCAATAAGTCCCACCCTTCTATTTTTAATAAACCCGAGCACTGGAATGCCAACTGCAAGCGAAAGCCAAATGCTGCGCGCAAAACTCGCGATGATAGCTAAAAAGCTCGCTAGAGCAACAGCACCACTGAAAAGGCGTTTTTTTGTGTCTTCAAGAAACAATGTCGCAGAAAGAAAAAACGCCATCATGACAAGCGCTGCAAATGTAAGGTAGAACCCGTAAAATCCGACCGCGCGATAATATCCGCCAATCCAATAAAGCGCCATGGAACGGTAAAATTCCACGCCGGTAAATGTTTGCCAGACCGCATACAATGCTGCTATACCCGACGTACAGAGGAACAGCATCAGCAACAAGCGAAGGAACTTCACATCGTCAATCGTCCAGTACATCATCACCATGATGAGGAATGGCCATTCATTATCCCCCACAGCGTTAAGACTGTGTAAAGGACGGGGCGAGAGCAGCGCAGAGAGAATATTCCATAAAAGATAAACTAGAAGAATGCCGAGAAAGGTGTGTTTGACAAAAGTGATTTTTTTATTTACCACGGCACCAACCAACCAGCCAACCACTGCAAGCCCAATGCCAATTTGTGCAGGCACATGGGAAATAGGAAGCGAAAGCGCAAAGAGCATCAGCCCACCGCGCTGGATTTTTACGGCTACAGAATGTGTATTCACCTTGCATACTCCTTTGCTGGTGTTCCGAGCGTAGCGAGAAACCTATCAGCTTGTGCTGCCATTTCATCCAGCGGGATTCCAGAAACCGGTTTGCCCGGAGGCGCATAGACGGCTGCGTTCTGCACGTAGTAGGGCACCCATTCATGCGCCATTTGCAAAGGAGTAAAAAAACCCATGACCGGAGTTTTCGTCGCCGATGCAAAATGAATGATTGAGGTATCCGGTGTAAAAACACAAACAGCGCCCTCAACAAGAGAAGCAATCTCTAGTAACGTTGCATCTCCCTGTTCAGGATACAACAAGCAACGCTCGAGCTTCAGCTGATGAACAATACTTATAAGAACTTCACGCTCTGCAGGTGAGGCAATCATAACGACTGGATAATGCTTACGCATGGTCAAATGTTTTACCAAGAAAATAACTTGTTCGCGCTGTATCTTGCGCACAGAATCTGTAGCCGAGATGTTCAGTACAACGTATTGGGTCAGTTCCGTAGCAAGAGCGCTGCGTCTTGCGAGTTGATGTTTGCCGAGAAAGAGGTCGACTTTATTTCGCGATTCTTCATCGACGAAGATTTCAAATTGTAGCTCTTTCCGGTCTATTTTAAAACCAAAGACTGACTCCACATAGTAAGCCAATACCTCCACCATGTGCAACTCCGTTCGGTCTAAGCGCAGGAGACGATTAAAATAAAACTTATATTTCTCAGCGCCTTGGCCAACTTTGAAGCCGTTGGGAGCAGCAAGGTTAGCAAGAATACCAGCAGAAGTCGTACGATTAAATATGAAATTCAGCACAATGTCATAGCCTTCTTTTCGTGCTTTGAGTACTTCTTTCCATAGCCGCCACCAATTTAGGCCAAGCGTATAGATTTTATCGACATTGGTATTATTACGAATAATTTCCGCGTTGGCAAGACTTGTAAAAACGGCTATGTGAAGTTCAGGATTTCGTCTTTTGAGAGTGGCGAAAATCGGAGTTGTAACGATCATGTCACCAATTCTATCAAAGCGAAGTACAAGAATTTTCTTTAGGCTCTTGATGTCAAGCGTTGCATCAGAGTACTTGTTATGGAAAACAACGCGAAAGAAAGGATAGACGATAAGGTGACGGAATACCCACTCAAGAGTGACGATAAATTTCTTCATGATGTGCTCGTCTTATGAATGGGGAACGTTCCGTGAGGCGATAGCATATGCTGCAGCATCTGTCGGCATCCATTGTAGACCGCACTAACCGAAATCGCCGTCAAGTCATCGACGTCAGTTACAAGAGAGACGGTTGGAGCATTGTACGGCTCCCAAATGCGAAGCTCTTTGTTCGATTGAACATACAGTACCACCGAAGGTATTTGAAACGCTGCCGCAAGATGCACGGCGGATGTATCGGGAGTAACTAATATATTTAATCGTTTGATCACCGCGGCAAACTGATCGAACGAATCGGTCGGCGGACAAACTACAGCATTCGCGAGCGAGTCCGCAATTGTGCGAACATGCTGTTCGTCTCGCGGGTGGTAAAGAAGCAGCGCTACACTATCCGGATAACTTTTTGCAAGCTCTTGTACCAAACCTCGAAAATTGCTTTCACCCCAGAACCTAGCTTTGCTGCCTGACGAGATATTGATACCGATGACCTTTCTGCCGACAAATCCATTTGCTTGCCAAACGTGCTCAGCAAATAAGTCAGAGGAATGAGTGGGATTGTATCGTATGTGTAACTTCTTTGAATCCAGTTTAACACCAAATGGTGTGAGGAGCTGCGCCAGGCGGTCGACGATATGAACATCTTTACGAGATGGAAGCGGAACCTTTACATCATAGACATAGGAATTATCCTTGGTTAGCCCGACATTCCACTTCCCTCCCGCCAACGCGAGAAATAACGTCGAGGTTGCAGATGGATTATCCATCAGATCGATGACGACATCATACTTTTCACGGCGCAAAGCTCGGATCAGTTTCCAAGTCGAAGCAATGCTTTTCTCGTACAGCCAACGTTGACGGATGAACGGTTCATTCTCAAGCACTGAATAGTTATTCCTGCTGAGCAGGATGTCGATGGTTGCTGCCGGAAATCTTTCCTTCAGTAGAGGAAACAACGGAGTGGAAACGAGCACATCGCCGATTCGGTCCTGCCGAATGAAGAGAAACTTTGAGGAATTGAAATCTTCGAGAGAATCGAATGCTCGAGAGCGATGAATAAACAACCCCAGAAACAACACAAGAAATTTCCGGAATCCGATTTCAGCTTCTTTAAACAACCCCATACGCTACGTTTCCCTCGCAGCTTCGGGTTCATCTTGGAACTGTAAAGAGTATAGACGCTTATACAAACCGTTTCCGTTACGGAGCAACTCTTC
Source organism: Ignavibacteriota bacterium (assembly GCA_022616555.1). Lineage (GTDB taxonomy): Bacteria > Bacteroidota > Ignavibacteria > UBA10030 > UBA10030 > JAKEEG01. The sequence goes on from JAKEEG010000009.1 coordinate 36,708, forward strand.
GTGCTTTCCTTGCTCAATAAGCTTGCCACGCTCAAGAACAAAAATCCTATCACAATGCTGAATCGTTGAAAGCCTATGGGCAATAATGAACGTCGTCCTCCCTTGCATCAACCGCCCGAGCGCTTCCTGCACCATTTGTTCGGATTCCGAATCCAACGCAGATGTCGCCTCATCAAGCAATAGTATCTTCGGGTTTCGGAGTATTGCGCGAGCTATGGCAATGCGCTGACGCTGCCCTCCGGAAAGCTGAACGCCGCGCTCACCGACTTCCGTATCGTATCCCCGTTCAAACCGTTGAATAAATTCGTGGGAGTTTGCCTGTTTTGCCGCTTCCTTCACTTCTCCCTCTGTAGCTTCCAGCCGTCCATATCGAATATTGTCCAACACAGTTCCCGAAAACAACATTACATCCTGAGGCACGATACCAATCTGAGAGCGTAAATCCAAAAGGCTCATCACTGAGGTATCTATCCAATCGATAAGGATGCCCCCACTTGTTGGATTGTAAAATCGCGGGATAAGATTGATGAGTGTGGTTTTTCCGCTTCCACTGGGACCAACCAGAGCAATTTTCTCACCGCCGCGAACGCTGAAGCTGACGTTCTCTAAGGCTGGGATTTCCGGCGCATACGAAAAACTCACGGAACGGAATTCCACGTCGCCGCGTCGAATTTCTACACGCGGGGCAGCAGTTGTAAGCTTTTCTTTCTCCAGATCAAGCAGCTCGAAAATATACTGCGCCGATACAAGCGTTTTCTGTAAACGCGCCACGCCCTCTCCAAGCGCTTTTACAGGCTTTGCCAAAGAGATCATCAGCAACAAGAAATACACCATCGCTTCTATCGTCATACTTCCCTGAATGAACAAATAGCCCGTAAAGACGACCAGCAGAGAAGTCACAGTTGTGTTAAAAAGCTCATTCGTCGGACTAAGATATGCCATTGTGCGGACAATTTTCATCGAGTGATGATAATTCGTCTCTACCTTCTTGCGGAAAGATTGTCGCTCATGCTCTTCGCGAGTGAACGATTTGACAATGCGGATGGCGTTAATTTTTTCCTGAAGGAAAGAAGAAATATCAGCAAGAGTGTTGGTTAAAAAATGGCTGTGAGTGCGGATACGGTCGCCGAATTTTCTCGAGATAATGCCTGAGATGGCAAAAATGAAGATCGTAAAGAGTGTTAACTGCCAATTCGTATACAACAAAGCTGTGGCAAAAATCAGAGTGTAAACGACGTTTTGAGCGATCTCTACCATGAGATACAACGACTGTTCGAGTGCGTTGACATCATTCGTAATCCGGGACATAATTCTGCCCGTTTTCTCAGAATCAAAATATCGCACGGGCAGGACTAAAACCGTATCGAATAATTCAATACGAAATCGCATGAGTATTTTCTGTTGCACCGAACTCATGAGATACTCACGGATATAGACAAAAACAACCTTGACAATGATTAAGACAACGATGGCGATCGCAAACGTGACAATGAGCTGGAAGCTCTCATCATACCCCCGGATGTTGATCGAATACAGCATGCGCCCCAACGCTTCAAAGGGGACTTCAACGAGAATTTCTTCTCCGCGACGGACGAGATCACTGATTTGCTGCAGGACATTTACGAGGCGAGCGATGAGAAATGCCCCTGCCGTATCAGACAGGCTCATGACAGCAACCGAGATGAGCCCGCCGATAATGCGAGATTTATAGCGGAGAAAATATGTGAGCAACCTAAGGAAAGTCTTCATGCGCTCGGTTGAGTCTTAACGTACTGGATTTTTCTCCGAATGGCAATTATGCTGAGCTAGCGGACGAAGCTTTGCTCTTTTTGGCAAGGCACTCGGCACATTCGCAAAGCAACCGCAGTCGTTCAAACGTATAGATACCTGTTCGATGCCCGTCACCCCACGACATACCTACGGCGTACGACCCAACGACTTCTGCACCAACGAGCTTATATTTCCCGGGCTGCTCCGGTTGAATCACTGGTAAGTAGCTTTTCAACAGTACTGTTTCGCCCTGACAGCCGGCACAAGGACAGTTGTCCCGTAACGTTCTGAGAGAGGTACTTCCCTGATGCCCGTCATCCCAAAGAACGAACAAGGTCTGAGGGTTCGCGAGTTTGATCTGAGTTGGAGTCATGATATCCAATTTGCATAACGAAAAAGGACAATCGGGCGGATTGTCCTTGTGTGAAGATAATTTCCGAATATCGTGGACCGTACCGGGGTCGAACCGGTGACCTCCACAATGCCATTGTGGCGCTCTCCCAAACTGAGCTAACGGCCCCATCTTTATCTCACGGTGAATAAAAGATACCCAAACATTCGCGCAAAGTCAACGCGAAATTCCTTGCAGCGCGGAACAGTTTTCGGTAGATTTTAGATAGGTCCTCTGGGAATTATTGCTTTGCTCCAAATGTTGAAATTTATGCACTGAGAAAAACTCGTTTTGAAAGGATTGAGAATTGTTGCAGTGTACATCCCCTGTTAGTAAGCTGCTGGGAAAATTTACTGTAGCCGGCTTGATATCGTTTGGCGGTATCGTTTTTTCCCTTTCTTGCGAGAGCACGACTGACCTGGGCGATGACTTCGTTTTCCCGGATTCCAACGTCAGTTTCGGAGAACATGTCGGTGCGTTTTTTAACGTGCGGTGTACGGGACCGTGCCATGCTGGAGCAACACCGGCAGAGGGATTGGATCTCACTTATCCTCAATCGTACTTCAATCTTATAAACGGGCCACAACTTGTGATACCGGGGAATAGCAATCAGAGTGTACTCATTATGCGATTGGATGGACGGATCCAACCACAAATGCCGCTAAACTCAAGGTTGCTTACACCAAATCAATTGAACGGTATTAGGAAGTGGATAGACGAAGGCGCACAAAACAACTAATCCTCTGACCGCATTCGGATGTCTTTGCCCCAGTGGAGTTTTCTGCGAAGGAGTTCATAATAGCTGTTGCCATGCCGCTTTACTAAGCGCGTTGTATATCCCGCTTTCCGAATAACAACTTCAACCGGAGGTGAAAGGAGTTTTCCCTCTTGGCCATCAGCCGTTACGTGTATTTTATCCGGTGCGGAAGAAATGCGTAAAGTGACTACACATGAGTCCGGAACGAGGACAGGGCGAATTGTCAGCGTGTGAGGGCAAATTGGGCTAATCACTACTGCTTTGTTTGATGGAACAACAATCGGCCCGCCGTTAGCCAACGCATATCCTGTAGAACCGGTAGGAGTTGAAACAATGACCCCATCACCCGTAAATGTCGCGAGGTACTCGTTGTTGACAAACGTCTCAATATCCATCACCCGTGAAGAGCCAGCCTTATCGACAACAATTTCATTTAACGCTGTGAATGCCATCTTATCTTTCTTCAGCGTTGCTTCAAGCATCATCCGCTCTTCAAGGGCATATTTTTTCTGGGCAACTTCCGTTAGACAGTTGTCTAATTCCTCAACTGAAACCTCGGCGAGAAAACCTAACTTCCCCAAATTTACCCCAAGGATCGGCGTTCCGCGCGATGCAACAAGCCGGGCAACGCGCAAGATTGTTCCATCTCCGCCCAGAGAGATAATCATATCACAGGAAGCAGCAAGCTTTTTATCCGAAACAAACGACGAATTGGAAAGAATTTTTCTGCCGAGTTTTTTCTTAAGTACTGAAGCAAGGTTATCGTGAAAGACAAATGGAGTCCCATCCGCTTTAAACCGTCGTATAAGTCTCACAACGACGAGCGGTAGTTCGGTTTTCTCCGGATTGCCGGCAATCCCGAATTTCACGACGGCTCCTTTTTTTCGTCTGATGTCTTCGATTGATCCTTCGCCTGCTCGTCGACGTAGTTTAATTTTAGCTCTTGAAGCGCGCTTGAAAGAAAACGCTTCTCGTCTTCGTTGGTATTCCCTTTCGTTTTGCGGACAAGCATGTCAAGCATATCAATCATCGCTTGCGCCTGTTCGAGATTGCGCTCGATGTTATCCGTAGCCGGGTTTTTGATTTTCCCCATGTACTGCATCGCTGCAGCTTGAAACGTCAACACCAAGCCGGTAAATAATGCAGTGTCTTTTTCGTCCGGAGTCATACTATTTTGCTTTCTGCTTTCGTCTCAGCTCTCTTAGCTTTGCATACTTTGTAAAAACATAACACGATGAAAGAACACACAACATAAATCCTTCGACGCCATCCAAAAAACCACGCCTCAGAATATACATCCGTAGAAACGTCCAGAAAGGGCGAAAGAGCATCTTATCGAACGAGAACCGTTCACCTTTGCTGAGTAAATCCTCAGCTGCAAGAGTCGTGTACCGATTAAACTTTTGAAAGTAGTGTTGAAGGCTCGGGTCGGTATAGTGGAGCAAGTCCGACCTCAGTACGCCGATGGTCCCATTCACCGCTATTGCTTCATGGACTTGCGACGGAGTAAATCTGCCATGCTTGCGTCTGAAGAGCCGCACTACTCGCCCCGGATACCAACCACAATGCTTAATCCATTTACCGAGGAAAAAAGCCTTTCGCGGGACTGAAAACCCGGTGTGGCTCGCTACATTGTGTTGGACGACAGAGCGGATTTCGTCTGCTAACTCCGGTGTAACGCGCTCATCCGCATCGAGCGAGAAGACCCATTCGCATTTTGCTTTGGACAGGGCAAATGCTTTCGTCGCGCCAAAGCCTTCCCACTCTTTTTTGTAAACTTTTTTGGTATGCTTGTGCGCGTATTGAACAGTTTTATCGGTACTGCCCGAATCGACAACAATAATTTCGTCAGCCCATTGAACACTCGCCAAGCACTCTTGTATATTCGCCTCCTCATCCTTCGTGATGACGATAACGGAAAGTGTGCTCTTCTGTGCGCTCAAAGATCGCTCTCTTCGTTTGGCCTGTTAGTTCGGAGAGATAACAATGTTTACCAGCTTATTTTTGACCACGATCGTACGCGTAATACGTTTACCATCCACATGACGTTTCACATGCGTGTCATTTTTTGCCAGATCCTCCAGATCGCCTTCGGCTGTGTTCAACGCGACAACCGCCTTTGAACGAACTTTGCCGTTCACTTGAAATACCACCTCGACTGTGTCTTCAATCGTTTTCTCGGCGGTGTACGAGGGCCAGGGCGCATAAGCAAGCGACTCAGAATGTTCTAATTTGTTCCAAAGCTCTTCGGCAATATGTGGTGCAAACGGTGCGAGGAGAAGCACAAATTGTTCAAGTAGCGCGCGAGGCTTCTTCTCAAGCTTCATTGTCTCATTAAGGAAAATCATCATTTGTGAAATCGCCGTGTTGAATCGCAATGCTTCGATGTCCTCCCCCACCTTCTTTACCGTCTGGTGATACAACCGTTCAAATTCCGGCGAGGCTGGCACATCTTGTATCGAAGGGTCGATAGCGCCCTCCTCCGTGACGAATACCCGCCACACGCGATTCAGGAACCGGTACACACCCTCCACACCGCGCGTACTCCAGGGCTTCGAATCTTCCAATGGCCCCATGAACATTTCAAATAGCCGCATCGAATCTGCGCCGTACTCTAGCACTACTTCATCAGGGTTGACGACATTCCCGCGGGATTTGGACATCTTTTGATTGTCCTCGCCAAGAATCGTACCCTGATGCAAGAGTTTCATAAACGGCTCTTTTGTTGTCACGTACCCGAGGTCGTACAATACCTTGTGCCAAAAACGCGCGTACATCAAATGCAGCACCGCATGTTCTGCTCCACCGATATACAGATCGACGGGCATCCAATATTTTTCTTTTGCGGGATCACACAGTACGCGATCATTGTCAGGATCAATGTACCGTAAATAATACCAACACGAACCAGCCCACTGCGGCATCGTATTAGTTTCGCGCCGACCTTTCAAGCCAGTTTGCTTATCGACGACATTAACCCAATCCGTTGCGAGCGCGAGTGGTGATTCAGTGGTTCCGCTCGGTTGAAATTTTTCTAACTCTGGGAGCAACAGCGGCAGCTCGCTCTCATCGAGAGGCTTCATCGTACCGTCTTCAAGATGAATAATCGGTACAGGCTCACCCCAATAGCGCTGACGGGAAAACAGCCAATCACGCAATTTATAATTAATCTTCCGTGTGCCGAGTTTATTCGACTCTACCCATTCAATAATTTTTACCTTCGCCTTGTCAATATACAGCCCATTTAAAAAATCGCTATTGATTGCCGGACCATCGCCTAAGTATGGTTTACCCTTGAAATCTGAAGGCGGTTGTACCGTGCGGATAATCGGTAAACCGAAGCGTTCGGCAAATTCCCAGTCGCGTTCATCTTGACCTGGAACAGCCATAATTGCGCCAGTGCCGTATCCCATCAAAACATAATCGGCAATCCAAATCGGTATTTCTTTTTTCGTTGCCGGATTAATGGCATAACTTCCAGAGAATATGCCGGATTTGTCCTTATCGATCCCGCGCTCAAACTCGGATTTGAGCGCAGCTTGTTTCCGGTACTCTTCTACCGCATTCTTTTGCTGTTGAGTTGTGATGACGTTGACGAGTGGGTGTTCGGGAGCGAGAACCATGTATGTCGCCCCAAAAATCGTATCTGGCCTTGTTGTGAAGACAGTGACAGTTTCACCGTTGCCTTTAATCGGGAAATGAATCTCAGCGCCTTCGGAGCGGCCGATCCAGTTTTTTTGCTGGTCGAGTGTCGATAGGGGCCAGTCAAGTTCTTTCGAATCTTCCAACAGGCGCTCCGCATACGCCGTAATGCGCATCATCCATTGCTTCATCGGGCGGCGCTCAACAGTGTATCCCTTCTCTCGCCACTCTTCCACTTCTTCGTTTGCCAAGACGGTACCTAAACCCTCGCACCAATTGACGGGTATTTCAGCTACGTACGCTAAACGAAAATCAGCGAGTATGTCCTGCTGTTCTTTCTTCGACTTCTTTCGCCATTGCTCGGCAGTAAATCCCGGTTCGAGCGACAGACCCTCCGACCCTTTTTGTTCAAATTCGCGAATTAGGGCGTCAATAGAGCGTGCTTTTTGTTGACGCAGGTCATACCATGAGTTATAGATTTTTAAGAATATCCATTGTGTCCAGCGATAGTACTTTGGGTCGGTGGTATCGACTTCACGTGACCAGTCATAACTCAAGCCGAGCATTTTTATCTGGCGGGTGAATGTCGCAATGTTTTGTTCTGTAGTGATACGCGGATGGATATTCGTCTGCATCGCATAACGCTCGGCCGGCAGGCCGAAAGCATCCCAGCCGATTGGGTGAAGGACATTGATGCCCTTCATCCGCAGATAGCGGCAGTAAATATCAGTGGCAGTATACCCTTCCGGATGGCCCACGTGCAAACCAGCGCCGGAAGGATAAGGAAACATATCCAAGATATATCGTTTAGGCTTAGACGGGTTGTCAACAGTTTTAAACGTTTGGTGACGTTCCCAGTAATCTTGCCACTTTTTTTCTATATCGAGAAAAGGGTATTTCATTGCGCTTTACGATGAGAGTAGAATGAATGTAATAAAATTATCATCAAATTTCAATGGAGAATTTAGAACTGCGCAACAAATGTCAACGCAGCAAGTTGATTTGAACGATTACCAGATTGTAGTTCGGTTACTCAACATTCACTCACAACTAGAGGAGAAAAAAAATGAGACGACGATTTCTTAGCGCACTTGTGCTCTGCAGCCTGTTCCTGGTGAGCGCAACGTCTTTTGCTCAACTGCGCGCGTGGAAGTTTGGCGTTGGGCTGAACGGTTCCGTGAGCCAACTGCAATCAGACTTGCGGACGAACGACCTCGGCTTCGGCGCATCAGTCGGGTATACGCTTTCTGTCGCGGAGCATGTCGGGATTCGCGGCTCTTTCGGGTTAAACTCATTCACCGGGAAGGATGCCCTTGGCAATGAGTACCGAAGCAACCCGTTCTCCGCGAAATTCTTCCTGAGCTACGATATTCTGCCGGAGAGTCAATGGAATCCATTTATCTTCGCTGGCGGCGGCGTGTATTATGTCAGCGCCACGAGGAACGATACGGAGTTTCTGATCGGAGCCAACGATCAGCCATGGGATATCCTTTTTGCCGGTGGCGCCGGGATCGATATCTTTCCTGATCCGCTCTGGTCGATTACCATATCGGCCGAGGGCACGCTTATGGGCAAGGACAAAATCGAGGGAGTTCGCGGAGGATCCAGCAAAGACGTTTATAGCCAGGTCAATATTGGATTCCGTTACTACTTCTACGATACGCTGTTCTTCCTCAATCAGCAGGTTTCACCATCCGATTCTAACTGATTGAAGTGTAGAGGATAGCGCTATCTAACTTCATAGCTATGGCGTCCTCACCGAAGTGTTTTTGGTTTAACAAAATGCTCGACGGGGACGCCTTCGCGTTTGTTCAGAAAGTTGAAAAGCTTTTTCGATGCCTATAGTACTTTCACCACCAACATTGTTATATCGTCCGACTGCGGCGTGCCCTGCGTGTACGTGGTGAGGTCGCTTGTGATTTTATCGATAACCTCGCGAGCAGAAAGCGTTCGGATTTGTAAGAGTATTTTCTCAAGCCGCTCTTCGGTATAGTCCAAGCCTTCCGCGCTCATCGCTTCGCTTACTCCGTCTGTGAACAACACAAGCATATCGCCTTGCTGAAGAGTTGTGCTGCCTTCTTCATAAGGTACCATCGTAGGCATCATCCCGAGGATAATGCCACCCACTTCAAGGCGTTCCAGTGTTCCATTTGCACGAAGCAGGAACGGAAAGTTGTGTCCGGCATTTACATAGCGGAACACGCGAGTAGGAACATCAAGTGAACCCCAAAAAAAAGTAATAAACCTACCTGACGACGTGTTCTTGCTTGTAAGGTCGTTGATACGCGCAGTTGTTTCAGGTAAGGAAAGTCCCATCGGTGTAAGGGCTCGCAGTGCTGCTTGAACGTTCGCCATCAAGAGCGAGGCGGGCGTCCCTTTTCCTGAGACATCGCCAATAGCAATTACAACTTCATTTTCCGAGCGTTGAATGACATCGTAATAGTCGCCTCCAACCTGCTTCGAGGGAATGTTGATCGCTTGAATTTCAAATTCAGGTATCTCAGGCAAAGTTCTTGGCAGAAGCCCTTGCTGGATATCTCTTGCAATAGCCAGCTCGTCCTCCATACGCTGCTTTTCAATCGCCTCCCTGAATAGCCGGGCGTTCTCGATGGAGATAATTGCGAGGTTCGCCATTGAGTAGAGGAATTCAAGGTCGCCTTTGGTATAGTTGCCACCGCGCAGCTTGGCGCCGAGCAGAATAAGCCCCTTTGTTTCATTCTGCACTTGCATGGGAATTACCGCAGCAATACCAGCTTGATCGAACTCCAATGCGGCGGATTTGAACTTCTTCTTGCGATACAACTCACTCACGAGCGACGGTGATTTCAGAAGGCAGCAAAGTTGCAAGGCTGCTGTTAGATCCACCTGCACCTCCAACCTTGACGATGCAATATCAATCGAACCGTTCTTCATTAAACACACGGCATATCGGTTCACTCCTATTTGGCCCAGTAAGGAAAACGTCAACAACCGGAGCACGCGATTGGCGTCCAGCCCGACGTTGAATTCCTTGCTCAAATCAAAGAGCGTATTGAGTTCCTGATATTTCCTGTCGAGGCTGCGGTTAACATCTTGCAGCTCCTCAATCATTTTCGCTTTCTCGATTGCCGAGCCTGAGAGGTCAACCAGAGAACCAATGAGCGATTGATCGAGAGAGGAATATTTTCTACTTCCCAATCTCTCGCCAAGGGCAATCAATCCAACAAGCTTCTTTCGCACGATCACGGGGACAAGCAATTTCATGTCGTGTTGCTTGAAGAAAGCCGCCCAGGGGCGAGCCCCGGTTTTGAGTTTATCAAGTTGTGTAATCGCGCGCGAGGGCCGTGCCAACGGAATCGTATGCCCCGTTAATTCTTGCTGTATCCCCTTCGCAGAAACAATCTCGAACCAACCCGATTCGCGCTCTACCAGAACGATTCCCCGCGAGACAAGCATCTTGCCCATCACCGTCAAGAGCAACGTGCCGAGAATGAATTTTAAATCAAGCGATGAATTGATGATTTTACTGTATTCGAATAACGGAAGCAATTCTGCGGATGCTGCCAAATGTTGGCGGGAAGATTTCATTGTGCAGTACGGATGTACAGAAAGACGAAAAGCCGATAAATTGTCAACGGCCGTGGGGGAGATATTTCAACAGCCGGACAACATTCTTTTTGCCCGGTTTGAGATTATATTCAACTTCATCCATCAATGTTTTCATCAGGTACACGCCAAGGCCGCCGCGGCGGTAATGCTGCAGGTGCTGTTTCAAATCCGGCGGCTTGATGGCCATCGGGTTAAAGCTCTTTCCCTCGTCTTCGATCAAAATTTCCAACGCGCCTTTCGTGCTGTTGATGGAGATACGAATTTCTTTGTTCGGGTCGTAATGATACGCATGCTTAATGATGTTCGTGCATGCTTCGTCGACCGCCAGGACAATCTTCGAGGTCTCTTCGTCCGAAAAACCCAATTGCTGGGCTGCGGACGAAACAAAATCGCGCACCTCGAGGAGATGTTCCGTTCTGCTTTTAATCGTTCGTGTAACTGACGCTGTCATAGTCGAAAATATCGTCAATTCTGTCCAGGATACTGCGGAGAATACGAGTTCTTCCTCACGACTTCTTCGGTTGTGTGAATCGTACGATAGCTTCCTTTTCCTCTTTGTAAATCTCGTAGAGGATAGGAAATCCGAGCAGGTCGAACACGTTGTACACTTTAGCTGTCATGTTCGACAGCTTGATGTCCCCTTGGTTCTTCCGGACGTCTTCGATGTACGCCATGAACACGCCCAGCCCCGCGCTGCTGATGTACGTCAGGTCCTTGCAGTTGACGACGATATTGAATTTCTTGTCGTTCAGCAGTTTCTGAAATGTGGTTTCGAGCTCAGGGGCAGTATGGGCGTCAAGGTAGCCTTTCAGCTCAATGACGTTTACACCCTCTCCCTCGCGGTGGTGGATTTTAAAATCACTCATGGTGCTGATCTCCTTCTAGCAGGCAAACAATGTTGATTGTCATGCTCAAGTACCCTGATGTTATTTCGATTGTGTAGGCCCTACCCACTTCGCAACGACCAACGTCATGTCGTCGGCAAAGGACTGATATCCTGTATGGGCTTTGACCTCATTCAGCAATGTCGTCATAATGTGCTGTGCTGATTCATTCCGCGTCGAAGTGACGACCTGCAACAACCTCTCATAGCCGTATTCGTCGCCCTCAGCATTTCGCGCTTCTGTAATGCCGTCGGTATAAAATACACAAACATCTCCATCAGTCAAACGAATTATTGACCCTTCCGTCGATTGCTGAAAAATCTCGCCATCCGTCAACCCCAGGCCCAACCCGTTCGGGCGTATTAATTCCTGCTTTGTTGCCGATACATAAACCACCGGGCAGTGCCCTGCCCGCGCAAGCTGAACTGTCCCTTTCACATAATCAAAAATCGCGTACACGATGCTGATGAACGCTTTTCTCTCCAGGCTACCCATGAGCGTTTCATTCGCGCGCACCAGGAGCTCTTTTGGCGATTTGCACAGCTTGCTGAGCGACTGAAAAATTCCTTTCACTTCTGCCATGTAAAAAGCGGCCGAAACGCCTTTGCCGGCCACATCGCCCACAACAAGTCCTACCTTATTGCTGCCGAGGTTGACGAAGTCATAATAATCCCCGCCGACTTCCATCGAGGGCTCCCAGCTCGCAGCGAATTGTAGAGACGGAAATTGCGGCGGATGCTCCGGCAGCAATTTCTTTTGCATCTGTTGAGCCACCATAATTTCCTGCTTCAAACGCTCTCGTTCAAGAGATTCGGAAATCAACCGCGAGTTCTCGATGGCAATCGTTACATTGTCGGCGAATGTCGTCAAAACGTCAACATCATCCTGGTCAAAACCATACTCGATATCCTTGGTTGCATGGAGGATTCCAATAAGCTCGTTGTGCGAAATCAGCGGCACGCTGACGAGAGAGGCAATCTTGATGTCAGATCCCTTCAAATGCTTCGTGCGGCGGTCGTTCGGCACATCATCGACAATGAGAAACTTTTTCGAATCCACAAGCAAATCGCGCAAAGGAGATGCACCGTTGCCCGTTACAGCTTCGATTTGTTCTGCTGAAATGTTTTGTTGCGAGGCGATGTCAAATGCCAGTCCGCTCGACACTTCTTTCTTCTTGCGAATTTCCAGCCACGCCCGATTCGCCCCGACGACGTCCAGCGTCATGTGCGTAACGGAGTTGACCAAGTCCTGGAAGTCGAACACTTGCGATACGAGCCTGGTCAGATTGTGCAGGGAGCTAAGCTCGGACTGCTTCCGTTCGTATTGTTCAGCAGTCGGCAGATGAAAGAGCGTGCTCACAAACGCCATACCTGAGTAGATTGCGCCGAAAATGAAATTCAAAAAAGCAAAATGCTGCAAAGGAGCGCTGATCGTGCGCAACGCCTTCTGACCGAATTCATTTTCAGACAATACTGCAAGCAGCGTAAAGACACAGAACAAGAGCGCGGAATAAATGATGGAGTATATCTTTTCCCGCCGCGAGAGCGTCACAATCCAATTTTGCTTGAACGAATTGACAATAACCATGATGATCGCCAAAAATGTTATCGAAGAGGCGATCAGAGCGAATTCAACGGTCAGCAACGGAAGTGTGCTGAAACACGCGAGCACGAGAAGCACAAGATAGATGAGGAAATTTCTCCAGGCGCCCTTTCGACGCTTGTAAAGCACCAGGTCTTTGATAGTAAGGAGCGTGATGATGGCAAACATCCCGAGTGGAATCCCAACAGCGAAAGAGAGAAATCCGTCAATGGCTTTTACGCTGATTTGCCTTACATCATCGGGATTGCCCGAAGATGAAAGAAATGAGGCGAGCGCGGTAATGCTCGCAAGAAAAGCGCCCACGAGCAATAAGCGCCCGAGTTCCTTCGGAATGCCGCGCACTCGCTGACCGCGCCGGTCTTGCAAGAGCAAGAACAGAAGCGTGAACGAGATGATCATCAGGATCTCGCGCACGTACATTCCATCGCCCACCTCGACGCGCGTGGCATATTGCGTCACGTCGTAAATATACACGCCGAGAAAGCTTAAGGTCGGAATCAATATGTAGATGATTCGTCTGAGCCGCGACATATTACACGACGATCCGTTTCCAGCTGCCCGATCGGAATTTTAGCCAAGCCATAAGTGTGTACGAAACAATATAAATTGGAAGCGCCAACCACGCGCCAGTTAACCCGTGCTCGAACGTCACCCCGATGACATACGCGAGCGGCAGGAAAATGACCCAGTGCGTTATAATTTCGATGACCATCACATAGACAGTATCGCCCGCGGCTTGCAGCGCATATGCCAGCACGATTCCCGCGCCATAAAAGATTTGCGCAATCCCCGCAAGCTGCAGGATTGGCTTTGCCACGGCCACAACGTCGTCGTTCGGCGTGATGATACGCAAGACAATTTCCGGCGCGAACACAAAGACCGCACCTAACAAGACCGTAAAGATGACGGCGATCTTCGCCGTCTCAATCCCATAGCGATACGCTTCATCCGGCTCGCGATTGCCGAGTGAATTTCCCACCAGCGTCTGTGCGGCAATCCCCAGTCCGAAGCACGGCATAAACGACAGGAACAGCGCGGTGATCACGACTTGTGTCGCCGCTTGCTCGGCTGTTCCAATAATTCCGGTGATGGCAACAAACAACAGGAAGCCGAACAGGATCAGTATGTTCTGGAACGACACTGGCAGGGAGATCCGCACGATCGATTCAAGGTTCTTCCACGCCAGGGCAAGCCGGTCATAGTATTTATATTTCTTTCGATAAGAATGCAAAAAAGTTACAACCACAAAAAAGAGCCAGCCGAGAAACATACCGATGGAAGCCGCAAAACCCGCGCCAGCAACGCCCATTTCGGGGAAACCGAATGTTCCGAAAATCAAAAAATAATTGAAGAGAATATTGATAACGTACGAGATAATCGCCGAGAACATAAAAATCTTCGTATGCCCGATTCCATAGAAGAACCCCCGATACGCCACGGCAAGCAAGAAAAAGGGCAAGCCCAGCGAGCGGTACTTCATATATTCCCCGCCCAAAAACTCCACACCATCGTCACTGGAAAAAAATCCGATAATCTCATGCGAAAAATAATATCCGAGAAGTCCGAAGACTACGCCGAGAATAAACGCCAACACGAGAGAGTTATTCAAGACGACACCGGCTTCGGAGTAATTGCCTTCGCCATGGCGACGCGCGACAAGTATGTGCGTGCCAGTTGCGAGGCTTGAAAAGAACGCAGTCAGCGTCCAGGTCGCGAGTACCCCAAGCCCCATGGCAGCAAGAGCAACGGCGGAGTTTTCCAACCTGCCAACCATTGCTGTATCAATGATCGAAACGACCATTTGCGAGGAAAGTCCAGCGACGGCAGGAGTGGCGATTTTGAGGATGCGGTTGGCATACCGCTTAGCAGGTAGAAAAGACATTCAGTATTACGTCGAGGGGTTTAGTCCAATTGCCGTGTAGCACTGCTTGCGAAGCAGCGCCGGCTGCGCCGTTCGCGTATCAGGAATTGACCTGCGCAATGTAGCGCTCAATGTCTCGTGCAAGCTGGGACGTCGGGTAATCTTTTTTCACTTTTTGCAGGAGAGCAATCGCCTTCTCTTTATTCCCGGCGGCTGCGTAATTCATGGCAGCATGGTGCAAGTGCTCAGGTGCGAGAGGATTGCTTTTCCCGAACTGCGCCGCTCTCTCGAAGTACTGTGCAGCGTTTGAGCGGTCTCCTTTCACTTCGTAACATGCTGCAGCACCGGCAAGCGCTGAAGATTGAATCAATTCATCATCCACATCAACGTCGAGGTAAAACTCCAACGCGTTATCATAACGCTGTGTCGCGTAACATGCGCCGGCGAGATAAAATTTCGCATATTCCCCTGCACCGGTGCTGCCGTAGTCGTTGACAATTGCCGTTAGGCCGCGAATGTTTTCCTGCGGAATGCCGTTCATTGCCCCTTCGTAGTTTCCCCGGTCGAAGTATGGCATCACCTTCGCAAGCTCTACCTGCGCCTGCTCGTTGTTGCTGACAATGTTGTTCCGAACCACCACCGCTATCACGACGAGAATGATGACCCCGGTGATGACTGTGCTGACTAATTTCTTGTTTTGCTCATACCAGCTCGTCGCTTCAAAGTAGGATGAAACAAGCTTATCTTCCTTTATTTCGCGCTTGCTGATTTTTTTCTTCGGTCTTAGCATGGAATTCCTTGCTGATTCTTGCTTGAGTGTTGTTTAATCTTGTACGCCCGGGGGGATTTGAACCCTCAACCTTTGGCTCCGGAGGCCAACGCTCTATCCAGTTGAGCTACGGGCGCAGGTTATTTTAATGTAGATACATTTTAGTTGAAATTCAATGATTACTCAGCCGAGCTCGCCTCGCACTGTTGGAATGACTGACCCGCCAATGTGAATTTCGTATGAAGAACCATTTTTCTGTGCACGCAACATCACTAAGGAAGGCCGGTTGATTTCGTAGCCTTGCTCAATTCTCAGCGTCAAATCAGTTTTGTTGAAATATTGATGCTCAAGCAAATAAACACCGAGAAACGATGCTGCATTGCCGGTCGCCGGATCCTCACGAACTCCGTTTGACATAAAAAAGAATCGCGCACTCAGCTGATTTTTCTCGCTGCGGGTCCCGGGACAAAAGAGATAGATGAGTTGCGGCAAACCCTCACGCTTAAGAAAGTTCATGCCTTCCATATCAGGCGAGCTGCGCTTGAGTGCATCAAGATTGCGCAGGGGAACGACGATAGCAGAAACACCGGCGGAGAACACCTGAACTGGCGCTCGCGAGTCGATATCGTCCTGCTTAATCTGAAGAACGTTGGCGACAAGTTCAGGTTTGATTGTCTTTCCAGCTGTAACGAGCGGAGCCTCGAACCATGGAACTTCGCGACCGTCGCCCATCATCTCAAAGCTGACAGGAATTTGTCCAACGGGTAAACTCAACGAGAGAGTCTTGTGTATTTGTTGCTGAACATGATTCCGTATCACCCAGGCGGTCCCAAGGATGGGATGACCTCCGAAAGCAACCTCATGAGTAGGTGTGAACATGCGAACATGAAAAGAGCCATTCCGGTCAGCTTTAGTTCTGACAAAAGTCGTTTCGGAAAAATTCATATCCTGGGCAATGTGCAACATCTCGGCTTCAGAAATCCCGTCCGCATTGAGAACAACTGCGAGCTGGTTTCCGGTATAGCGTTCTTCCGCGAACACATTGACGATATGGAACGGATAGGGCATTTCGTTATACAGCCATCCTCGTGATGTTTTTCTATTATTTTGACCGTTCCAATGCAACTATGACCTTCTGAAAGACTATCTCTTCGGTAATATTTTTCATGCACTCGAAAGTCTTAATGGGACACTCATCGCCGCCGTGTTTTGAGCAGGGACGGCATTTGAGTCCGCGCGTCTCGACGATGATATCATTTTTTCCATAGGGAGCGAAGCCGAACTCCGGCACCGTCGCGCCAAAAATCGAAACGACCGGTGTGCCTACGGCAGCAGCGAAATGCATCGGGGCGCTATCGTTGCACACGAGCAGCTGGCAGCGCCGGATCAACTCTGCTGATTGCAGCGTCGAGAGCTTCCCTGCCGCGTTATAAATCCTGGAAGATGTGTTCATGTTCCGTATGTCCTCGCACAACCCCTCATCTTCTTTTCCGCCAACAAGCACAACGTCGAACTGTTCATTTGCCAATAAGCCTGCAAGCCCGGCATAACGTTCTTTTAACCATCGCTTTGTATTCCACACCGTCCCAGGCGCGACCGCAATGAGGTTCCGCGTGTTTGGTAGTTCGAGATCGTCTAATATTGCATTGACTTTCATTCGATCGCTTTCCGAAGGATACAGCCTAGGCAGCACACGAGCAGAATGCTCAATCCCGATTGCTTTGAGCAACAAGATGTTGCGCTCGACTTCATGCAAATCCTTCCGATAGCGTACAGTCTTGTTGAACAAGATTCTTCCGGTACTTTTGTCGAACCCGATACGCAACGGAATACCAGCTAGGAATGTCAACAGCGCACTTCTCATCGAGCGATGAGGAACCACCGCAAGCCCGTACTGGCGTTCTTTCAACCGGCGAACAAGTCGCATGAAGCCCCGGACTCCCCGGTCAGCGCCATACTTATCAAACACTAAAGCCTCGTTGAGAACGGAGTGCGTACGGATTAAATCTGCAGAACGCGGCACAACGAGCATATCGATTTTTGACGACGTGAAATACTCCTTGAGAACCTGCGCAAGCGGGAGCGTGAGCACGACGTCGCCTAAGAACGCCGTTTGTACAATGAGTATGCGGTCAACGTTTCTCATCATACAGTCTCTCGATTTGGATCATGAGTACCGAGCGCGTGTTTCCAGCGTTTATGCATCCACATCCAGTGGTCTGGGTATTGACGGATAAAGCGCTCAGTGATTTCTACATGTCGGCGCGTAAGTTCTGTTACGTTTTGTTCATTGTATTCGGT
Source organism: Ignavibacteriota bacterium (assembly GCA_022616555.1). GTDB lineage: Bacteria > Bacteroidota > Ignavibacteria > UBA10030 > UBA10030 > JAKEEG01. The sequence goes on from JAKEEG010000009.1 coordinate 54,273, forward strand.
CAGGTCAACGGTGGGAATCTCTTCATAGTGCGATTGATACGTTCCGTCGGGTTGACGGATGGCAAAACCGATCATGATGGGCGCGCCGGTCTTCAAGCTAAAAACAGCCGGCCCTTCGTACGTAGGAACGTTTCTTCCGAAAAACTCTATGGCAACGTTTTCTTTCGGAGCACTCTGGTCGGCGATAATCCCAACGATGCCGCCAGCTTCAAGGGCGCGAAACATTTCACGCACCGCTTTACTCATCGGAACAACGATGTTTCCACATTGCGCTCGCCAGCGGTTTATTTTTTTATCTACATAAGGATTAGACTGCGGCTTTACGATAATCGAAGCAGGAATACCCAGAGCAATGGGTGTTCCAATCGCAAGCAATTCCCAATTCCCAAAATGCGCAGTAAGAAGAATGACGCCTTTACCTCGACCGTGGATTGCGCGTACAACTTCGGGGTTCTCAATGCGAGCAAGCTCTTTAATTCTTTCAGGTGAAAGACAAGGGAACCACAAGAATTCGAACAATGCTGTTCCAACATTGCGGTACGACGCTCGGGCAATTGTCTCGCGTTCTAGCGGAGTTTTCTCCGGATACGCAAAACGAAGGTTTTCTAGCGTAACGCTTCGGCGAAATCCCAGTGAGTAAATGCGCTCTCCCAACGAAGCGCCCATGCGTTGAACTGTTCCAAGAGGCCAGAGGCGGACAAACCAACCCAACACGCTGAAGCAGACATATTCCACGATGTGCTGCAGTTTCATTCGCCTAACACTTTCACAATGACACGCTTTTTCCGCTGGCCATCAAACTCTGCATAGTATACTTGCTGCCAGGGACCGAAATCAAGTTTGCCGTCCGTTACGGGCAGGATCACTTCATGGTGCATCAGTAAGCTTTTGAGGTGCGAGTCTCCGTTGGTCTCGCCGGTGCGATGGTGGCGATAGTTCTGGTTAAACGGCGCGAGCTGTTCGAGCCACTCGTCAATATCTTGTATAAGTCCTGACTCGGCGTCGTTGACATATACCGATGCTGTAATGTGCATAGCCGAAACCAGTACCATTCCTTCTTTGATGCCATTTTTTTTAAGAATGGACTCCACGTCGGATGTAATATTAATATACTCCCGGTGTTTCTTTGTGTTAAACCAAAGGTATTCTGTATGTGATTTCATTACTTATTTCCTTCACTCGTGCGTATCAGTATTTTCGCATCCATCGGCTTTACAGTGAACTCCAACCCACCCGCATTTTGGGTGAGAGATGTGCCCGAAAGGTAATCGTTGAAACTTCCACTGAAATTCTCAGGCAGTTGCAAGCGGATTTGTTGCTCATCGCTTGCGTAATTCAGAAGAATGAGCAAGCGCGTGTTCTCAAACTTTCGCTCATAAGCGATGAGCGACGCTTGTTCGGAAAGCTGCCGCGCCGTCAAACCTCCACTAGCCGCTGCCGGAAATTCTTTGCGGAATTCATTTAAACGAATCGCCAATGGCGATGGTTTCGAGTTTGCGGAGTTTAACCAATTCGCATCGAACACCGTAACCGGAATGCCGGGAAGCGTGTACGCCATGACCGTAAATATATTCTCAAGATATGTGTGTTGTGCGCTTGTGCTCATCACGTGGGGATTATCGCTGATGACACGACTTACTCGCATTCGCAATGAGCCTTTCGGAAACATTGATAGCTCGGACTCAATGGCCGGAGCAAGAGATAATGGGATTCCGCCGCGCTCAGTTTCCGGTATTCCGCCGTCGTTCGAATAAGCCGCATCGAATGCTTCCAGAAAATGCGCCGGCACATTGCTCTGTGCAAGAAAAACCGTTTGGGTGTCGGATACAACTTCACTTCTTGCGCGCACCCAAAAATCGAGCGGTATCAAATGGGCTTTGTGGAACGCCAGCCCATCAACGCCAACATCGCCAACCCAAAATCTCAACACGCCGAACATGTACTTTCGTAGCTCGTGGTGTTCATAATTCAAGTCGGCAACATCGGACCACTCGGTATTCGGCGCAACAATGGCCCCTTCCTCATTCGTGTGAAACCAATCCGGGTGCTCTTTCACAAGCTCGCTATCCCACGCGGTATATTTGGTGGGAAGATCGATGATCACTTTCAATCCACTCGCATGCGCATCATTTACAAGCTTCTTAAATTCGTCTAAGGTTCCCAGCCCCGCGTCGACATTGAGAAAATCCTGTGCGGGTACGGGCTCGGTTGGACCGTACTCGCGATATAGCGTGCTTGTCGGTATGACAGTTGAAAGCCAAAGCGCCGTAAATCCCACTCGCTGTAATTCAGGGAGTTTTTTTCCAACCCGTTCAAAAATATTTTGCCCTCGCTCCTTTGATAATTCAATGCGCGCAACTGTGCTTTCTAAAAGCCATTGCGGCGCTTTGCGCGCTATACGTTGTGCGAGGGGCGTGTCGGATTCTTTCTCACACTGGCAGCCGGATAGTGAGAGAAGAAACGAGACGCAAAAAAAGATGAGCCTTGAGCGGAAATAAGTGCGCGCTATCTTCAACAAAAAAAAGCTTGCCATCTCCGCGGATTGTAGGCGGGGATCCAGCTGCTGGATTCCCGACAAAAGCATTCGGGAATGACAGCTATTATTTTTTTTTGAGATAAAATCTACAAGGTTGTAAACATTCATGGCGGGTAATTACATCGTACCGAAGCGATCGCGTAGCACTACGGTGTCACCGGGATTGTTATCGACAATGATGCGGCGATGCTCGCCGGGAAATTCTTCGCCGGTCTCCCAGTTTCCCTCCGCACCGCTGTTGGTAAATTTATATTGGATTTCCGTTCCGTGCGGGACGCGCACTTCGAGCGTCCACACGCCATCACCAGCCTGCGCATCGCCGTGCGAGCCGTCGTCATACAGTCGGACTTTGTTCGGCGTCCACGCGCCGAGCGACTCGAGATTGCCGACGATATACAGCGACGCCGGGACATTCATTTTCCGCGCGTCGCACTGAAAGACAACGGAGACGAGGTCATTGCGGCTTTGCTTCATCGAACCTTGTTTGGTTAAGCTGCTAAGAAAGGTACCGTCAGAGATAAGCGGGAACTCTCGTTTCGGCATTTTTCCTTTTGCAAGCTTCGCGAACTTGTACACATAATTTATCAACGTCGTGAACACGCGGTCGAACGGTTTCTCTCCCGGTACGCGTGAAAGCTCAGTGCCGTACCACCAGAACCAGTCGGAGCCTTCTGCCGTGTAGAGTGACTCCCACGCGCGGAACGTGTACCATGCTTTCGTCTCGCGCTTGGGTACTCGCCCTGCAGGGTTAGGTTCTTTCAGACCGGAGTACGCGAGGTCTTGCCGCGCCATAAGGAGATATCCCCATGCCCTGTTTTTTTCCTCCTGACCGATCCACGTATCGAAGTTTGCGTTAATCCACGAGCCGGGCCAGAGCCATTCGAGTTTTGGCAGGCTTTCTATGGGATGAGCTGGAATTGATCGCTTGGGGTTGCCCTGCAAGTACTCCGTCATCGTAGTCGTTACAACCTGCCGCGTCTCATGTAGTTTTGATAGCTTTCTATAGAGAGCGTTCTGAAATCCCTTTCCATCGTGGTCGTACTTGTACCATTCCCACGCATTCTCGCCGTCCAAAATTACACTGAGCAACCGGTCTGGCTCGTTCTCGCTCGGCACATACCTCAGCACATGCTGAATAAAATCCTCCGCTGCATCCTCCCCATTCCAGTCTTTATACACAAAACCAATCTTATCTGAAAGCTCGGTATCGCGGAACGTAATCGCAACGGCGTGACTGGCATTGCCCGGAGCATAAAGAGCGTACGGGTAATATTTCGGCTGTCCGGGCGGTTTGCTATTGGCTAGGATTTTTTCATCTGTGGCTATCCACTGAATGCCCTGTTTTGCAAGCACGGCAACGATATCGTGCGCCACCGCGCCCTCAGCAGGCCACATGCCGATGGGTGCCGAGCCGAATTTCTTTTTGTAATATTCTACTGCTTTCGCAACTTGCACTTCGGCGTCTTGAGGAAAGTAGTAACGGCCAGGCATGGGGTGTTCAGGCTGGCATAAACGAGCCAAATCGCTATCATAAATCAGCGGCAGAATTGGATGGAAATACGGCGTCGTGACGATTTCAACCTGGCCTTTGTTCGTTGTGGTGTCATACATCAGCTTTTTGTGAAGAGGGACAACGCCGGCAAGGATTTTGTAAGCCTCGACGACGATGCGATTACAATCTTCTTCTGTTATTGATCGTTTCGCCCAAAATGTGCCTTCAGAACGTCTCTCTATGAGGTCGGTAAGATTAAGAGTTGAGCCTGAAGCAAGCTTGATTTTACTCTCTAGGAAAAGCGGGTCAAAATTCGCTGCATAGAACCAGAATTTCACCTCACGCCTGTCTTGTTCGGTAAGACCCTCCACACCTGACTGGTCGAATTTCTCTTTGAGCCGGGCATACTGTGGGAATCGGTTCAAAATAAAGGGACTAACGCCGAAAGCATTCCACGTATCCGTAAGCAGATAGCCGAGGTCTTTCTTATCAAAATCTCCGGTAGGCTTCAGCGCGAGGTCGATCCAGGGGTCGGTTCTTCCTCCCCACTCCGCAAAATACTTCTTCGCGTTGATGCGGTTTTTTCTTAGGTCGATATACGGTTTGAGCCGCTCAACGTAATAGTGTTCCAGCTGGAACAGAAGCGATGATGTAAGATTGACAGTGAAATGAATGTCCGGCCAACTCTCCAGCACCGCGACCATATCGTAATAGTCTTTTGTTCCGTGTGTTCGCACCCACGGACCGCGGAGCTGGCCCTGCTCAGGATCGAGGTACGACGGCTGATGCTGATGCCAGATGATGTTGAGGTAAAGCGTTTTTCCGGTTTTAGGATATTCGTCTGCCATAACTTTTATTCTCGTTCCCAAGCTCCGCTTGGGAACAATTTGGTTGACCCCCTGCGTTCCGTTTACTCCGTAACCGGAACGCGTCCCCCCTGCTAAGGGGGACAAAAAACATCAGAGCACACCCCAAATCATTTCACAGGTACGATTCTTAAAATGCGGTCGTCGTTGTCGAACGGGCGCGCGCGTCCATCTTGGTTGCTTGTTGAGAAATAAATATAGCCGTCGGGTCCTACTACGACCTCCCGTATTCTTCTGTAATCACCCGGGAGCAATGACTCCTCGCTTAAAACCGATCGCGGGTTTTCGGGATCTAAGACGATCCGTTGGATTCTCGTACCGCGAAGGCAGCCGAAAAAGAAATTGTTCTTGAATCTCGGAAAAGCCTTTCCGCTATAGAACGCCGCACTCGCTGGAGCAATAGCCGGGGTGTACTCTAAGAGAGGTGATTCCATTCCCTCTCGTTGTTCTCGATGATGAATAGCAGGCCAACCGTAGTTCTTTCCTGCTTCGACGATATTGACTTCATCCCCGCCACCGGGACCATCAAACCCAGATGGCCCGTGCTCCGTTTCAAACATCAGCTTTGCATCAGGGTGCCAAGCAATGCCCTGGGGATTGCGGAAGCCAAGAGCATAGATATACGAGCCGGCTGCCGGATTGTCGGTTGGAACCGAGCCGTCGTCGTTCATTCTGAGAATTTTTCCGCCTAGCGAATTTCTATCTTGGGCGATGGTACGGTTAGCGGCATCACCGGCAGTGACGTAAAGCTTACCATCGGGACCAAATTTGATTCTGCAACCGTTATGGACTGAAGAGCCGGGCAACACGGGCCCGATTCCTTTAAAATCTGAAAGCGCGCCATTGCGCAAGCGATACCGAACAACACGATTTGCAATATCGCCTCCATCTTCAAACGTATAACTTACATACAACAAGCCGTTGGACTCGAACTCCGGATGTAATGCGAGCCCCATCAAGCCGCCCTCTCCACGATGCCTCACTTGGTCTAAGTCGGCTATCAGCGTCGGCTGCGTTGCTCCAGCTTTGAGCACCTGAAGTCTGCCCGGGCGTTCGGTGAAGTACAGATTCCCTACTTTATCGAACGCGATTGACCAAGGGATTTCCAGATTCGAGAGGACAGTTTCGACTTTAAACCGTACGCCGTCGGAAGTGGTGTAGGTTTGTTCCTGACCTGATAGGTTGGAGAAAGAGGCGAAAAGGACTAAGAGACTACTAAAGAATAGAAACGAATTGTCATTCTGAGGAGTGAAGTGACGAAGAATCTCATGTTTAATGCTTAGATTCTTCGCTGCACTCAGAATGACATCAAATCTAGAATTCTTCAACACTATAGGGAGAATGTTCTTCAGAGAGCGCATTAGATCGAATACTTTTGGATGATCCAGTCCGGGATTGCTTCCGCTCGCCCGGTGTTTAAGTTAACCATTGTATAATCAAAATACCCGCTGCAGGCAAGCTTGCCGTTGCCAGATTTGAGTATCTCGAACTGTACTTTTACGCCGTCTTTCACCACGCTATCAATCCACGTGCGGACAGTAAACTTATCGCCCAATCCCAGAGGCCTTTTGTACTCCACATATGCCGCTTTGACCACCCAGCCGAAGCCGAGCTTGATGAATTCCTCCATCGGCATTTTGTAGCAGCGCTCCATTTGGTCGTATCGTGCTGCAAGAACGTAGTCAAAATAGCGGCTATTATGGACATGCTGGTTCATATCGATATCATCGGGACGAACCTGCATTTCGGTTTCGAACTTGGAGTGTACGGAGGTCATTCGGATTAGCTATATTACTTGGGCCTGCCTAACGGCAGGCATTTCGTGCGGATAAATAACGCTGAAAAAGGAACGAGAAGCAACAAACGAAAATCTCTAAAAACCTTAGCAATTTTGGAAATTTACTTTGTGATTTTCCTAAGAAATTTAAGAATTTTTCGCGCGAAAAACTTCGTGAATACTTAGGAAAATGGATAAGTTTTTTCGCTGATTATCGAAATAAAAACGCCGATGAAACAAACTCACCGGCGTTTCCCTGGAAAGTTTAGATAAGCCCTTTATTTCGCGCCCAAAATCGCTTCCTTAGCCGCCTTGGCTACGCGGAATTTTAATACGGTCTTTGCAGGGATATGAATCTGCTCGCCTGTGGCAGGGTTTCTGCCCATACGTGCTTTACGCTGCACGAGGACGAGTTTGCCAATGCCGGGCAGTGTGAAGGAATTCGGAGCCTCTCTGTAAGCAAGGCTGGCGATTTCCTCAAGGATCGCAACTGCCGTCTTCTTCTTCAGCTCAAATTTGCTTGCGATGTGCGCAGCAATTTGGCTTTTCGACATTGCTTTTCCCATATAAGTGACCCTCATTAAATTAGTGAGTAATTAGTGATTAATTAAAGCTAACTTGAAGCAGAACTCTCTAGGTCGTTTGCCTGTAAGGGGACTTGAGAATTCACCAGTAAATATAGGGTTTTCAGAACGAATGTCAATAGAAATGTTGAATTTCTTAGGAAATAGCTAAAATTTAATATTGCCCTTTATTTGCAGGCGTTTTCTCGCGCCTATAACTATAATGATAACAATGTATTACGGGGATGAAAATTGAGGGTCTGACAGTCGACTCACCGCCTATTCCCAAAAGGATATTTTTTATTTTCTGCATCCCTTGGACGTACTCTAACAAACTTTAGTAGCAACAACTTAGGAGAGACGATTTTTTTTGAGCGAGTCCGCAACCACAGAAAAGCCGTAGCACTAAAAGTTATCCACATTTTTTTTACATAATCTATAAATTGAGTGCAGAGTATTTTTTTCAGTACAGAATTTTCAAATTCTGACGAGGAGTCGGACAGAATGACGCACTTACACAATTACACTACCGTATGGTAATATATTCTTTAACTTGCGCATCTTGTTTTTTGAGTTTTAGTTCGGTACGTTAGCGCCGGAGTTTGATGCGATTCCTTTTGGACTTGTTTTTGACATATCTCTTTCTTAATGTTGTAGCGTTCTCGTGAATCATTTTTTTCAAGAAGCTGTCCGAGTCTGCACAACATAAAGAGTTACAGGCCCACCACGTATGTCTCGGAATAATCATGCTCTCATATAATCTCAATTACTTCACCTATTTCACAATTCTATGAATGGAGGATCTATGAAGCTGACCATTACAAAATGGTTTGCTCTGATGACGGTGCTGAGCCTTCTGAGTTTCTCAGCTTATGGGCAGGACGCTGAGATCAAAGGTAAAATCATCGACTCAGAAACCCAGGAGCCCCTCGTAGCCGCTTCGGTTGCGATTGTGGGTACCACAATGGGCGCTGCAACGAACACCGACGGTGATTATGTCATTAGGAATGTCCCGCCAGGCGTATATCGGCTGCGCGCTTCTTTTGTTGGTTACGCTCCACAAGAAAAAACAGTTAACGTCGGTACTGACGGCACAACTGCTGATTTTGAAATGAAGTCAACATCCATCGAGTATACCGAAGTTATCGTAGAAGTTAACAGAGCACGTGAGCGCGAAACGCCAGTTGCCTTTACGACAGCAGATAAAGAAGAAATCGAGCAGCGGATGCATGGCCAAGATGCTCCCTTGTTGTTAAAG
>JAKEEG010000050.1 GCA_022616555.1 Ignavibacteriota bacterium
GCGCGTCGGAGGACGTCAAAAATCTTCCGAATCTGCCCGTTCCGCTCCACATCCGCAACGCTCCCACGAAGTTGATGGAGCAGCTGGGCTACGGCAAAGAATACAAATACAGTCACGACTACGACGAGCACTTCACCGAACAGCAATACCTGCCCGATAATCTCAAGGACAAAATCTACTATAAGCCTACCGACATCGGCAAAGAGAAAGAGATGAGAGAGCGGCTGAACCGGTTGTGGAAGAGTAAGCCACGGTAAAGTTAAAGAAATCAGAACAAACTTTAGTGGAACCCATCTCAAAAATAGTAATTTGTCATGCCCGCGGGTTTTAAGCGGGCATCCACCTGCTGGATTCCCGCTAAAAGCATGCGGGAATGACATAGAGGGATATTTTTGAGACGGGTCTATTTATTTTTGGTTCCAGACGGCTGCACTTCGCTCGCGGCGTAGACAAGCTTTTCAATTGCGGAAAGCACCATCAGTTCTACCTGACCGCGCGGCGCACGAGCCAGCTTTATGAGCTCGAGCTGTTCCTTGCCCCACTCATCGGTTTCCTGCTTCTCGTTTTCAACTAATGATAGCGCGGCTAAGCCGATTCGCGCAACTGCGCTGAGGTCATCAGAAAGCTGTAGAACCTCGCGCAGCGCCGGCGAGCGCTCGGCAAGCTGTTCGAATACTGCGTGATTTTGTTCCCACACGGTGAGTTGCGTACGAAGCTCGGCGAGTATTTGAAGGTCTAAAGGAGTATTCGTGAGCAAGCGGTCAACTACCGTTCTGAAGTTACGAGCCACGCGCGCGTCTGGCCGCGCGGCATCGATGACGCGCGTCAAGGGCGAAAGGGACGTGTGTTCCCTCAGGTTATTCCTGTTATATCCCTTGACCGGTTCGATCACGTCAACGAGCGTTTTGAGTGCCGACACATCGTTTCCGTTCACGAGCCGTCTTAACATCATCTCATAGTTTTTTTCGTGTGTCAGTCCGTGTTCTTCCAGTTGGAGACTGATAACATTTAGCCGGCGGTACATATCGTCAATGTCGCGCACGTTTTGCGGCGACCAGAATCGCTCGGCAATTGCGGCAGTGCGGGGCCAAATGCGGGAGTCGACGGTTTCCCATGACACAAATTCTGCCCACATAGTGGTTTCGCCGCCAAGGACCATCTTCTGGAGCTCTGGCGGAAAATTCGCGTCAGGCGGTATCGAGTCATTGAGATAATGATAATCCGTTGGCTGGATGAGGTCGATGTAATACCTGCTGGAAAGGATGCTCTGGAATCCCTGTCGGGCGGCTTGCATCATCGATTCGCGCCCGCGCCATGATTGGATGACGATGTCCTTCGGCATATTGTCTTGTAAAATCTCGTCCCAACCGATCATGATGCGCTTGTGCTTTTTGACAATGGGTAGAAGCCGCTCGTTAAAATACCGTTGCAAATCTTTGTTGTTCTCTAACTCGTTTCGCTTCATGAACGATTGAATTTCGGGGTTTGTGTCCCAGTGTTTTACCTTTCCTCCATGCTCAACCTCGTCTCCGCCGATGTGGAAGTACGGGTCGGGGAACAGCGTCGCCATTTCGCCGATGAAACGGTCGAGAAACTCATACGTCGATTCGTTTGCCGGGTTCAACACGGGGTCGAAGACACCCCACTTGCGTTCGATGCCATCAGGTGGAGGGCCGCTGCCGAGTTCGGGATAGGCGTACACCAGCGCCGTAGTATGTCCGGGCACGTCGAACTCCGGTACCACCCGGATGCCGCGTTCGTCTGCATACTCAACAATTTCGCGTATCTGTGCCTGAGTGTAGTACATGCCGTCTGAACCGCGCTCGTGTAGTTTCGGGTACACTATGCTTTCGACGCGGAATCCCTGGTCGTCGCTTAGATGCCAGTGGAGCACGTTGAGCTTTACCGCTGCCATGCCGTCTAAGTTGCGCTTAATGACATCGACCGGCATAAAGTGCCTTGCCGCGTCGATCATCAGCCCGCGCCATGGGAAGCGCGGCTCATCGACAATGCGCACGCACGGGAAGTAATATCCGTCCTTGTCAGCGGAGAGCAGTTGCAAGAGCGTTTCCACACCACGCAGCGCGCCGATGTCGGTCTGTGCGGCAAGCAAAATACCACGCGCATCGACTGTGAGCGTGTAGGATTCGTCTTCTCCGAGCTTCACTTCGCCCGGTTGTTTCACCATCACACTCAACGCGGGCTTGTCTGCGTTCTGATTCTGGCTGACCGCCGGCCGGGAAAAAAATAAGCCCGTCCTTCCCGCAAGCCGTTGAAGTGCGCGCTGCATTCCCGCTTCAAGACGTGATGTGGAGGTGCGGCGGATGACGATCGTGAACGATTCAGTGAGCCGAAACGTGCCATTTGTAAATCTCACCTGAGCGGGCACGGGCATAAGGGAATGCGTTGGCTCAGTTTGTCGCGCCGCGAGGATTGTCCAGGAAAGCGCAACAATGCACAGCAATGCGGCACGTTTGCCGTTGAGAAAAATCTGCATTGGAACCTCAGGCTAATGGCGGTTATCTTTTTGATCCGGGAGCGACACCCCGGGTCAGCGCCCAAGATAAGGTGTAGTTCGGAGGGAGTCAAACAAGTAAAAGACAAGAGTGTGGTAGTCCTAAACGATCGCAGGCGACAATATATCTCGTCGCCTGCGGAAAACATCAACAATATGCGGGATTAGTCAGCTCCTCCACAAATATTGCAGCTTCACAAAGAATTGCCGCTCGGTCTGCGTGACGCCGTGCGGGTTCTCGAAGTCGTACAGATTGTGTGTCGAGCCAGCGTAGAAAATCGTGAAGGGATTCAGCTTGTAACTGACGAGCGGGTAAAATTGGAACGTTTTGCCGAACTGGTTGTATTCGCCGATGAGCCGGACGAAAAATTCGGGACTAAATTGGTAAATGCCGACCGCCCGCGCAATGTAGCCGTCGAACAATAGCTGGTCTGTTGCTTTGCTGGTGAGTTCGGAGCGCGAGTAATTGAGGTTCAGTTGGAATCTACCCGTCGGCTTGATGGTCGCGCTCAGCGTCATGTTGTGTCCTGCGCCGACCTCCGGTGTGTCGCTCCGGTAAATAAATTCCCCGATGTCGCCCCTGAAGGTAACATTGAGACTGCCGCTTGCCCGCGTTTGCACGTACCAGAACGCGCGAGGGACGTTCGGAAAGTACACACCGCGGAAGAGCTCTTCGTTGAGCGCAAGCCCGCCGATTTCCCAGAACGTTTGGGCTTTCATCTGCATGCCGGTGCCGAGCACGATCCATCGTTCTTTACGGTGTCCCCAATGATTGAAATGCAGTCCTCCATTAAAAAATACGTACCCGTTATCGACGACGGCGCCGTTGGGGTAGTAGTTATAATTTGAATTGGCAGTGATAAATCGGGTGTCATTACTTGTCACAAACCCGTTGTAGGCATGGAATGTCGGCGTGTACTCGTTGTAGTTGATGCCGTAGTTGAAATCACGGCTGTTATAGTTCAGGCCGATATCGATTGCCGAGCCAGTATAGGTTTCCCCGTTGAACGCTGCATTATAGTCGGTGTTTCGAAACGTCCTGCCGTTGTTAAACAGCGTTGGGTCGTTCACTTCCTTCGTTGTCGAAAGAAGCGCTTGCCCACGGAAGTAATAATGTTCCCAGAAGAAATACGTCCAGTCGACGCCGCCGACGTAATTGTATGCAGAGCCGGTGTTGCGCGCGGTGCCCAGTCCGCCAATAAACGATTGGTTGCCGAGGTCGTAGCGCGCGCGGGCGACGGTTGAGTACGAATCCAAATCGCTGTTGACAAACGAGCTACCTTCTTCGCCCGGAATGATGAACGTGGAGCTCCTATCCGCTGCCGTCAGCAGGCCAAACGCGAGCGCCCCCGATTTTTCAGTGACTTTCGCGGCGACGACGGGGTTGTTGATCATGCGGGAATAGAATCCGGAAATGCGCGTATCAAACAGGTCGATGCCCTCCAAGAAAAACGGGCGCCGTTCGGGGTAGAACAGCGCGAATGTGCTGTTGACGCTGATTTGGCTTGCGTCGGATTCGACCTGACTGAAATCGGGGTTCACCACGGCATCGAGCACAAAGCCCGGGTTAGGGAAGTACTTCACGCCCAGCCCAAAACGGCCGCGCAGGTCACCGTTCGTAAAACTGGAAGTGGGGTCTTGCCGATTGTTCAGCGCTCCGCTTTGAAGCCCGACGACGTACGGCAGTGCTTCGAATGCGGATGTTGATTCGACGTCCTCGATGCCTTCGAGCATTCCGCTCTTACACGTGAAGCAGGGGTCGTTGCGGTCGAATGGAGTCCACGAGAGGAACGCCCTGCTTGTGCGCGGGTAAATTCTCCCAGCCATGAACAGCCAATCCTGCATTTGTTTGGCGGGGAAACGAATACTCTTGAACGGAATCGCCATCTCGACGGTCCAGAGTGAATCAGAAATCGCAGCGGCAGAATACCAAATCGCATCCCACGTCTCGTCTTCGTTGTTGGATGTCCGCAGGAGGTCTCCCTGTACTCCGACGGGGTTGACGACAAACTCGTATGCCCGTTGTTTATCGCCGAACGTGTCGATCATGATGAATGCAAAATCATCGTCGAACATTTTGTCACGGTCGGTCACATTGGCGCGAAGCTTGGTCATGTCGGTATCATAACAGATGTAGCCGACGTACAGGAATTCTTTATTATAGAGCACCTTAACGATCGTGCGCTGCGGCGCAGGGATGTTTTCGCCCGGATCGACTTCGTATGGCAGAGGGATTTCCGGAGCGAGAGACCAATGTGGGTCGGTCAGGCGGCCGGTGAGTTCAATGTTCCCGTTGATCCGCGTTGCTTTCACGCGGTAGTTGAGTGGATTGGGCGATTCTTGCGCAGTAAGAAGGTTGGTGCCGAGCAGCATGAATACGAACATCGCGAGAACAATGCGCTTCATCGAATCCTCCTGCTGAATTGTCGGTGCGAGATACTCTGTATATACTTCGCATAGTTCGGAAAGGTTGCAAAAATAGAGAAAATAAATATTGGATAGAAAAACGTACTGTTTACGGAACTATCCAGTTTATTTGTAATATCTTGATTTTCGGGTATGCGTTCGGCATATTCAAACACTCCTCCGAGAGTTCTTTTTTATGACTCACGCTCAAAACAAGCGTCTCGAAGAATTTTACAATTTAAACCGAGAACTCATCCAGAGCTATCAGCACAACGGCCATGTGCTATTGCCCGGTGTCTGCCCGCCTGATGAGCTGCAAGCGTTCCGTTCGACCATGCTAACCATTGTCGAGAACGTCCGCCGAGAACAAAACTTGCAGGGGAGGATTTCGGATTACAGTGCGATGTTCACGCAGGCGACGAATGTATGGCGCTTAGACGAACAAGCGAGGCGTTTCGTACTCGCACGCCGCTTTGCAAAGATTGCCGCCGAGCTGATGGGTATCGATGCAGTCCGGTTGTATCACGACCAGGCGCTCATCAAAGAGCCGGGCGGCAAGCCCACGCCGTGGCATCAGGATTATTACTACTGGCCTCTCGACACTGAGCATACTATTACCATGTGGCTCGCTCTGGTGGACATTCCACGCACGATGGGCTCGATGAGCTTCGTCTCCGGTTCGCACAGGAATACAGCCTTCAAGCCCATGCCGATCTCAGACACCTCGCAGCGATATTTTGAGAACATCATCAAAGAAGAAAAAGCTCGCATCGTAAGCTACGAGCTCAAAGCGGGAGACGCGACATTCCACTCGGGTCGTTTACTGCACTCCGCCCACGGGAACACGAGCGCGAACCGGCGCGAAGTGATGACAATAATATATTACGCAGACGGAACTCGGCTGCTTGCGCCCGATAACGAGCATCGCAAGGTCGATATGGAGGTATTCCATCCCGGCCAACAAGCCGGAGAGTTAGCGGCAAGCGAGTTAAATCCGGTGGTGTATTCAGTTAAGTAATTCTCCAAGCACTTCACGCACTTTTTTCATATCTTGATATATTATGGCTCTGTTACCATCACAACTCGTTATCGGTGTTGACCTAGGCGGCACCACGGTGAAGACAGGTGTGGTTGCCGGAGATGGCTCTATCGTGTACCAGACTAAGCTGCCGTCACGCGGAGCCGAGGGCCCTGCTGAAGTGATTTCGCAGATCGAGGCTTCTGTCCATGAGGCGATAAAACACGCGAACGGCAAAACGGTTACCGGCATCGGCATTGGAGCGCCGGGCATGGTGAACGATCTGGGTGTAGTGCAAGCGCCGCCGAACCTCAACCGCTGGGATGCTGTGCCGCTCAAAGACGAAATGCAAAAGCTGTTCAACGGCATGACGATTGCCGTAGAAAATGATGCCAACGCAGCGGCGCTCGCAGAAGCGAAATTCGGCGCAGGACGGCAGTTCCCCAATTTTTTGTTTGTCATTTGGGGAACCGGCGTGGGTGGCGGAATTATCCTTAACGGCAAAATTTACCGCGGCGCTTCCGGCGGAGCCGGTGAAATAGGGCATATTTCCATTGATTACAAAGGACCTCAATGCAACTGCGGGGCGCGAGGTTGCGTAGAAGCTTATGTAGGCCAACGGTATCTTTCCAGCAGGACGGCAGAGCGCTTGAAGGACAATCCCAGCTCAAAAATTCTCGACCTTGTCGGCGGCGATGTTTCCAAAATCGAGCCATTCTATATCGCGCAGGCAGCACATGACGGCGACAAGCTGGCGAAGGAGATTCTCCTTGAAGCCAGCCACATGCTCGGCGTTGCCCTTGGCGCGGTGATGAACACGCTGGACTTGCGCATCAGCGTGCTCGGGGGAGGCATTTCTGCCGCGGGCGATTTTGCCATCCGCACCGTGGAAGAATCCGTGCGGTCGCATGTCTTAAAGCCTCTGCGAAAAGATATTCGCGTCGTGCCTGCGCAGCTCGGCAACAACGCCGGCATTCTCGGAGCGGCTGGACTGGTGCTGTGAGGTTTTTCCCTTCCATGGTACAATCTTGGTGGGACAGGCATTTTCGCCTGTCGCTCTTCATGCCAATGAAAATGACAGACAGGAATGTCTGTCCTACTCTGTTTTTTTTGTTTCTTGTTGTTCTTCCGATTTCGTTGTTTGCGCAACCCCCCCCAGACACGACACAAGCCGCGCTTCCTGCCGACACGCTCTCTCGCTCATCTGACGTCGACACGCTTATCGTGTACTCGGCAAAGGATTCTGTCGTGTACTCCATGCGCTCGCGCACGATGGACCTTCACGGCGATGGCGACCTGAAGTACCGCACCATCGGGATGAAAGCTGCACACATCAACGTGCAGTGGGATACTGCCGAGTTGAGTGCTCACGGCGTAAAGGACACCGCCGACACCACAGGCAAAAAATACATCGGTTTGCCGGAGCTGATGGACGCGGGCGAGAAGTACGACGGCTTTCGCGTGGGCTACAACTTCCGCTCGAAGAAAGGCAAGATTACGCTTGCAGACACCGAAATCGAGGAAGGCTACTACCACGGCGAGGAAATCAAAAAAGTCGATACTGACGTGCTGTTTGTCGAAGACGGCAGGTACACAACGTGCAGCCTCGACCATCCGCACTATTATTTTTTCAGCCCGAAGATGAAAGTCACCGTGCGCGATAAAGTTGTTGCCGAACCTATTTATCTCTACATCGCGGATATCCCGGTCTTCTGGCTGCCGTTCGGCGTGTTCCCAAACAAAGCGGGCAGGCGCTCCGGTATCATTGCTCCTGCGTATGGACAGGACGCGCGCAGGGGACACTACCTGAGCCACTTCGGCTATTATTGGGCGATCAGCGATTATTTTGATTTGACGACGACGTTCGACTGGTTCGCGCGGGGCGGATGGCTCAACCGCTCGCTGTTTCGTTATAAGAAGCTGTACGATTTTGACGGCAGCATCCGCGGCAGCATCACGCGCACGCACGAGGGCGAGCCCGGGGACCCCGATAGAACCGAGCAGCGCGATTATAGCGTGTCGCTCTATCACAACCAGACTATTGACCCCACGTCGAGGCTCTTCGTAGATTTTACGTTTGCGACGGGCAGCTACTTCCGAAATTTCAGTCAGGACCAGAACGAAATTCTCCGCCAGAACATCGTTTCCAACGCGACGTATTCAAAGACATGGGGCGAAAGCGCCAGAAGCCTGAGCCTGAACATTTACCGCGATCAGAATTTGATAACAGGCGCCACAAACGAGCGCCTGCCGTCGCTTTCGTTCCAGCAGCAGCAGTTTTATCCATTACGCCGCTCGTCAACGTCACGCAGCCAGACGGGTGGGTCGACTGACTACGCGTGGTACGAGATGATCGGTTTTACCTACAACTCGCAGTTGCAGAACAACCGCACGAAGGATGTGCAAATTATTAAAAGCGATCTCGACCCAACGCAGGACAGCGCACGCATTGAGACTCGCCGCGAGCGGATGGGCGCCAATCACAACATCAGCACGTCTATTGCGCCGAAGCTGGGATACTTCACAATCTCGCCGTTCTTTAGTTATAATGAGAAGTGGTACACGAAGCGCATCGAGCGGGACAGCGCCGGCACGCGCGACGTCAACGGCTTTAGCGCCGTACGGACGTACTCGACGGGCATCTCGGCTTCCACGCGGTTCTACGGTATCATGCAGCCGCAGGTGCTCGGCATTACCGGCTTCCGGCACACGGTGACGCCGAACGTGACGTTCAGCTACCAGCCGGATTTTTCCGACCCGAGCTACGGCTACTACGACACGTACGTCGATACCCTGGGCAGGACGGTGAAGTATAGTTTTTACGAGCGCGAGGTCTACGGCGGCGCGCCCGCAGGCAGACAGCAGAGCCTGAGTTTCAGCATGGACAACATCTTTGAGATGAAATACCAGGCTTCGGATACTGCAAAAGAGGAAAAGAAAATCCAATTGCTGAACGCCAACGCGAGCCTTGGCTATAATTTTGTAGCGGACAGCCTGCGGCTTTCACAGTTGAATGTCTCGTACCGCACCGCCATCGGGCAGAATTTCAACGTCTCCGCCAGCACGACGTACAATTTTTATGTGTTCGATGAAACGGTGGGCAGGCGCGTCAATCGATTCCTTATCGATGATAAAAAATATCTCGCCGACCTGACGAATTTCACCATAAGCGTTTCAACATCGCTGAGCGGCGAAAAGAGCACGAGCGCGTCGCAGGCGCCGCAGTCTGTACAGGAGGAGCAGGACGCCGCCAACGGCCTGCCTCCACAGCAGGGGGGCGACACGGGGATCTACGGCGAGGACACGCCGGATTTCAGCATTCCGTGGAGTTTGAACCTCTCATACAATTTTTCGCAGAGCCAGAACGACCCGCGGCGCGTGTCCCGCTCGTCGTCCATTAACGCCGACCTGAGCTTCAACCTTACCGAGAAATGGCGCTTCACGGCAAGCGGGGGATATGACCTCGTGCAGAAGAGAGTCACCGCTCCGCATATCGGCATCTACCGCGACCTGCACTGCTGGGAGATGAACTTCTCGTGGTACCCGGTTGGTTTCTATCGCGGCTATAGATTGGAGTTGCGCGTCAAGGCTCCGCAGCTGCGTGATTTGAAATTAGAGAAGCAGGGAAGCGCGAGAGGAACGTATTACTAATGCGGAATGATGAATGCGGAGTGCGGAGTTAAAAGCAAGAGCACGGTCCACCCGAAATCCTTCCATATACGCTATTAGAGCGGCGACGCGTGTCTACCCTATGCAAGATACCACCCGGGGCGGACGGGAAAAATCCGTCCATATCGTAGAAATCGGTTGAGGGCTAGAAAAGGTAAGAATACACGCAAAGGAGCGAAGAAGGCTAAAATTAAGGGTAGGACAGACATTTGCCAAGGGCATCCCTTTGGGACGTGTCTGTCTTTTTTGTTTGGGCAGCCCCGCTTGACATTAAGTTTGTTCGCGGGTATATTTTGCTGTTCCATTCTTCACCGGCTGTTGATCTATATAGTATTAACTATGAAAATTGCTTTACTTAAAGATAGCGATTGGAGCGTAACTGAGGGGGAGGTTTGCAGAGTTATCGACTTTGTGCCTCAGGGTTTTGTCAAAGATGGTAATATTAAAGCGCTAGACGCATCAACACCTTATGCCACCGTTGCCTTAGAATGTAGAAAATTTCCAGATAGAATTACCGGCTTTATTACTCACAAAGTTGATTTTATTCATCTGTGGAATGCCTTCAAAGGAAGAGGCGTAAAAGAGAATGAGGAGGTGCTAATTTCTTGGTATAAAAAAGGTCTTAAAACATTCGCCAAAGTTTTCGCTCCATTTATGCCCAAATTGGTAATAATGATTTGTAAGAAAGGTTCTTACGAATTGCTAAACAACCCAAACTTTAAGCCAGAATTACGCGGTGAAGCTCGCTATAACGCATACAAACCAATTGTTGAATGGAAGCCGAAAGTAATGGAATAAAAAGTTTTTTAACTCATTGGATGTAAGAGTAAAATGAACTCGGACTATCTATCAGAAGATGGAAAAAGTCTTACTTTCGAAAGTCGGTCTGAGTTTGACTCTATTCTTGGAACCCTCGATTTGAATGTCCCCTCAAGGATTTCAGGTCGTAAATCCTTTCATAGAGAACGGTATTGTGCAATTCGGTACCTCAAGGGAGCTGTGTATTATAACCAAATCAATTTTCCTTTTTCAATTTGTAAGAGCGAACGACCTGATTTCATCATAACATTTTGCAATGGTGAAACTATCGGATTAGAACATTCAGAAATAACTACCAAAAAGTGGCAGCAAACTTTGACTCAGATTGCTAGGTTACTCCAACAAAAGCAGGCTCTTTTCGGAAATCTTCCCAACGATGAGCTAAAACCTGACGAAGCAGCCTCAAAATGGGTTGAGCTTGCTTTAAAAGCCATTGAAAAAAAGACCGAAGACCTTAACAAGCGAGACTTCAAAAAACTAGATTCTTATGAATTGCTTCTGTATTCCAACACAGACTTACCCAACGTTGAACAAAATCAAATTATTCCCAAACTTTCAGAGGTTTTTAATAAAAAGTTTAATTCCATGAACTTTTCTAAGTTTTACTCTTCTATTTCAGTTGTGTACGGGGATGAGTTATGGCTCCGAACAATGCAGATAAACAATGTTAATTCAGTCGAACACTGATTATAGGTTATCCATATGAAGAACTTCGTAATTCTATTTGTAATATTTCTTCTTTGTGTTTTTCAAGCAAGTTCGCAAACGGAGGCATTTAAATTCGGAACTGATGTAATCTGGAGTCTCCAGTTATGTAAGATTGCAGATGATCGTCTTAAGGCAAGTAGTTTGGACGATCCTGTCTTAATGATGAAGGCCTTACTTGTCTATGGGAGCGGGATTAAACAAGCTAATTTATTTATAGAAGCACACCACGAGAATCAAGACACAGCCATTAGTTCATCGGCTGAAATTCTTAGCAATCTCCTTGCAGCAATTGAACAAAATAATAAGAGCCTTATTGCATTCATTGAAGAATCTTTAAATGAACCCGAACTAGCATTGTCAAAAAAAGGAACGTGGACACGAAAGCTAAGCGAGCACGCAGCCGAAAGCGAGGAACTTTGGAGGTTGCTTCCTGTCGCCATCGCCGGAGTTACACATGCCTTAGTCGACAAGGAAAGTACACGAGATAATAAACTATATCGTCTCAGAATTACCAAATCAGAACTGAAGCAGCTAGGCAATAAGCTCACTGATGCTTTCGGAGAGAAAATCAAGGAAGGACCAAAAGCGGGGCAGTTTCCACTTGAAGCATCTGCTACAATGCTATACAAGTTTTTGAATCAAGGTTGGAAGCCATCTGACTCAAGGTAGCTTAACCCTGAATTTCATCAGACTCAAAAAACTTGTTTAAAAACAACTGTTCCCAAGCAATGCTTGGGAACAAGTGTAATCCGCAATCTACAATCCCTAATCCAGCTTACCCCGCCTTCCGCTCTTCGTACAGGTAAATCGGCTCTTTGGATTTGAGGATGGTATCCCGCGAAATGATGCAAAAGTCTGTCATGCACGCAGATTGTACGCGGGCATCCAGCAGGTGGATTCCCGACTAAAGCATTCGGGAATGACATAATGGGGTGTTGTTATTGCTGGGGGGTGCTAAATTCCGCAATCCGTAATCCTCAATCGCAATCTAAAATCCGCATTCCACACTCGGCCTACCCCGCCTTCCGCTCCTCGTACAAATAAATCGGCTCTTTGGATTTGAGGATGGTGTCCCGTGTAATGATGCACTTGGAGACGTTCTGGCGGGAGGGGAGTTGGTACATGATATCCAGCATCACGTCTTCAATGATCGACCGCAGGGCACGTGCGCCGGTGCCCCGGGCGATGGCTTTTTCCACAACGGATTTCAGCGCCGCATCTTCGATTTCCAGCTCTACGCCTTCAAGTCTGAATAATTTTTGATACTGCTTCACAAGCGCATTGCGCGGCTCTGTTAAGATATTATGCAGAGCTTTTTCATCCAGCGAGTGCAGTGTCGCCGTTACGGGCAGCCTGCCGACGAACTCCGGTATCAAGCCGTATTTCAGCAAATCGTCCGGCTCCACTTGCGAGAGATACATATCCCGCTCCTTGCTCTTCTTGCCCTTCACGTCCGCGCCGAAGCCCATCGGGTTCTGGCTCACGCGCCGCTCGATGATTTTCTCAAGACCGTCGAACGCGCCGCCGCAGATGAAGAGAATATTCTTTGTGTTGATGTTGATGAGACTCTGTTCCGGGTGCTTCCTGCCGCCTTTGGGCGGAACTCCCGCTAACGTGCCTTCCAGAATTTTCAGCAGTGCCTGCTGGACACCTTCGCCTGACACATCTCGCGTGATCGACGCGCTGTCGCTCTTGCGGCTGATTTTATCGATTTCATCTATATAAACAATGCCGCGCTCGGCGCGCTCGACATTATAATCGGCGTTCTGCAGGAGATACACGAGGATTGTTTCCACGTCGTCGCCGACGTAGCCGGCTTCCGTGAGCGTGGTGGCGTCGGCAATCGCAAACGGGACGTCAAGAATGCGGGCGAGCGTCTGAGCGAGCAGTGTCTTGCCCGTGCCCGTGGGACCGATGAGCATGATGTTGCTCTTTTCGATCTCCACGTCGTCGAACGCGTGCATCTGTTCGTTCGAATTAATGCGCTTGTAGTGGTTGTACACGGCGACGGCAAGCGTGCGCTTTGCCTGTTCCTGCCCGATGACGAACTCGTCCAATGCTTTTTTGATGGCGCTCGGCGTCAGCAAGCCGCGCGAGGCGTGCTTGCGCGCGCTGATAGCCGCCATGTTGTTGCGGATGATATCGACGGAGCTCGACACGCACAAGTCGCAAATGTACACATCCGGCCCTGCGATGATGCTGTTGACTTCCTCCGGCGTGCGTCCGCAAAATGAGCAGGTGATTTTTTCGCCCTGCTTAGTCTTCTGGCTCATGAATCGTTCCTAAAAAAGGTGCTCTTTAGACCCCTCTGTCCCTTTGGGACATCTCCCCTTGTGCGTTGTTTGCATCCCGCTGTTTTCAAGCGGGAGTAAGGGGAGAAAAAAAGCATTTCCCCTCCTTGTTCAAGGAGGGGTGTCCCGATGCTTTTTATCGGGACGGGGTGGTTGACAATAAAATTCTTTACTTACTTCGTTTCCTTCTTCTCGTTTGCGCGTTTGAAGAGAATATTATCGATCAACCCATACGTCTTTGCATCCTCGGCTGACAAATACTTATCGCGGTCTGTGTCTTTCTCCACCTGGTCGATTGTGCGACCGGTGTGGTTGGCGATAATTTCGTTAATCTTTTTCTTCGTCTTCAGAATTTCTTCCGCCTGGATGCTGATATCTGTCGCCGTTCCTTGCACGCCACCCCACGGCTGGTGAATCATAATGCGCGCGTTCGGCAGCGCGGTGCGCTTGCCTTTCGCTCCGCCGGTCATCAGCACGGCTCCCATGCTCGCCGCCATGCCGATGCAGATGGTCGAGACATCAGGCCGAATATATTGCATAGTATCATAAATCGCAAGGCCGGAGGACACAGAACCGCCCGGGCTGTTAATATAGAGGTTGATGTCCTTCTCCGGGTCTTCAGACTCCAAAAAAAGCAGTTGGGCAATGACTAAACTGGCAATCGTGTCGTCAATCGGCGTGCCGATGAACACGATACGCTCCTTGAGGAGCCGGGAGAAGATGTCGTACGCCCGTTCGCCGCGTCCGGTTTGCTCGACGACGATGGGGACAAGTTGGTTGTAGATTTCACGTTTCGATGACATAGGCGCCTTTCTAGAGTTATAGAGTAACTAAACCGAGAGCCGACTCAGACTTTTTATTAAGTAACATTATTTTCCTCCCCCTTTTATTCCCCCTCAATGAGGGGGACAAAAAGCGCTCAACAGAAGATGCAGGATGATCGATAACATCTATCCCCCTCCCCGAGGGGGGATGCCCCATAGGGCAGGGGGAGGAAACACATTGGATTTTATTCCAACGTCGTTTGCTGTTCAACCTCTTTGACCTTCACGCCGGCGATGAGTTTCTTCATCAGCTTGTCACTGACGACGCGGTCGCTGAACTGGTCTGAGGATTTATAATAATTGATTAATCGTTCCTTATCAATGCCTAACTTTGTTGCTTCTTCTTCGGCAATGTCCGCAAAGTCGGAGTCCTCAACAGTGATATTTTCCGCCTTGATCAGCTCTTCCCGCAGCAGCGCCCATTTGGACTGGTAGATAGCATATGCGCGATTTTGCTGGACAAATTGCTCAGCGTCGAAATTCTCCGGTAGCTGCCGGTTGGGCGAATCGTTTTTAATTTGCTCTACCAGTCCGGAGAGAACGCTGCGCACGAGCGATTCCGGCACTTCAAACTCGTGGCGGCGGAGGAGCTCGGCGACAAGATTGTTCACCAACCCGCGCCGGCTCTTGTCGTCCCAGTACGCAAGTAGATCCTGGCGCAGGCTCGAGCGGAATTCATCAACCGTTTTGATTTTATCCTTCGTGATTTTTGCGACGAACTCGTCGTTGACTTCCGGCAGAACGACGCGCTCTACTTTCGTGACTGATATTTTTAGATTTACGTCGTGTGTGTGGTCGCCGTGCTGGTGGCTGAACTGGACGCGGTGCTCGCCTTTGGGTTCCGCGTTCTTGAGAGCGTCTCGAATCGGTTGCTCGAGACTTTGGTCGGCAAGATAGAACCGCGCACTCTCCGTCTTTTTGCCGATGATGGGGAAGCCGGTGTTGTCGAGCTCCTGAGCATCGCCCGTCACGATATACTCGTCACCGTCCGCGCGCTCGGCGGGTTCTGTTGTGCTGTTGATACGACGGAGACGGAGGATTTCGTCTTCTAATTCTTCGTCCTTCACGGTGTGGATCGGCTTCTCGACTTCGAAGCCGGAGTAAGTTTGCAGCTTGATCGTCGGGCGAATGTCGTATTGAATCTTGAACCAGAATCGATCGTTGCGGTCATACTTCATATCAACCAGTACCGGGTCGCCGATGGGCTGCAGCGTTCGCTCCTTCGCCGTTTGGCGGTACAGCTCGCTGGCGATTTCTTCCAACGATTCCTGTTCGATCACTTCGCCGTACATTTTCTTGACGAGGTCGAGAGGCGCTTTGCCTTTGCGAAAGCCTTTGATTTCCAGCTTCGGCTGATAGTCGCGGTACGCCTTGTCGAAATGAGGCTGCAGCTCCGTTTGCGTCGCGGTGATTTCTATTTCGCGTGAAACATCAGAAAGATTTTTGATATCGACTTCCACTACCGACATTCCTTTCTAGACATAATGAGTGGGCACGGAGGGACTTGAACCCACATGGGTTACCCCACTAGCTCCTAAGGCTAGCGCGTCTGCCAGTTTCGCCACGTGCCCTATATTATAGACGATTAGCTGACGTTTTTCTTGTATAAAAAGGTAGCAGGAAATTAGTATGGATTCAATACTGCCCTAAAACTTGTTAGACCTCGGATGTTCTTGACAATCAACCCTGTATTTATTAAACTGGTTCCGTTGTATACGGACGCTGAGATCGTTGCTTCCACATCGTCCACCAATTCAATATCCTTCTTATTCCACAACCTAGGGAGGCCACCTATGAACCACGGAACCGTTTCCCCAGTCATCGCAAAAGGCTTACTCGCGCTTCAACAGCGGATTAGCGCGGCTAATATCCCCCCATCCAAAATCGATGAGACGCTGAACATCGCCACGTGGAACATCCGCGAATTCGGCAAAAAGCCACGGACGGAAGCGGCTATCCACTACATCGCGGAGATTCTCGGACAGTTTGACCTCATCGGCGTCGTCGAGCTACGCGAAGATCTCAGCGACCTCAAAAAGGTATTGAATATTCTCGGTCCCTACTGGCGCGCCGTGTACTCCGATGCAATTTCCGATTTCGGCGGCAACCGCGAGCGTGTGGCGTACATCTACGATAAGCGCGCGGCGACGTTCAACGGCCTGGCGGCGGAGGCGAGCCCTCCGCGCAAGAAAAAAGGGGAGGAGTATTTGTCCAAGTCATCGTTCTGGCGCGCTCCGTACATCGCCTCGTTCCGAGCGGGGAGTTTTGATTTCCTCATACTTACAACGCACATCCGGTGGGGGAAGAGTAACCAGGGGCGCATCGACGAGCTGCAATTGCTCGCAAACTGGATCGATGCCAAGCGTAACGAAAAACATGCTGAAGATAAAGACATTATCGTGATGGGCGATTTTAACATTCCCGCGATCGACGACGATTTTTACAAGGCGATTACCAGCCGCGGGTTGCAAATGCCCGACGCACTTGCCGGCGAGCACCACGGCTCAAACTTGAAGCGCGATATGCGCTACGACCAGATCCTGCATTACCCGATGTTCAAAAACAAATTCACCAATGCCGGCGGCGTGGTGGATTATTTTATCAACGACAGCCACATCAAGGAGCTGTTTCCCAAAGGGATGACGCGCACGCAGTTTACCTATCAGCTCTCAGATCATCTTCCGCTCTGGATGCAAATCGATACCGATATTGAAGAGATGAAGCTTACGCAAATCATTCAGGGGTGACGGTTGGAGATAGCTCATTACGCACATCGGGAGACAACATGAATTTTCGAAAAGCTACTGCTTTAAGAATCGCGTGGATGGCATGTATTCTGATGAATGTTTTCTCAGCTGCGATCGCACAGAGCGTTTATTACGACGCGATACGGGTGCGAACACACTACTCAAGCAGTATTGATAGTGTGTTGACGGTGTTGGCTCAGTATGCACATTCGCCAAGTCAACAACAACTGAGGCTCGAAGAAATAGCGAAATCTTATGAAAAGAATCCTTTTTTGAAACCGTTCATAGATAATCTGGTCAGCCAAAAGAAAAGGTTAGATGATTTTATTGTAGAAACAGCAAAAGATATCCAGAAGATTGAGAAGAAAGATATTGAAAAGCTAAACCTACCGGATAGTCTTGAAAACAAAATTAAAGATTTAGTAATAAAGAAGTTAAAGACCATTCGGGACAAAAGGGATAGTGTATTGACAGTACACCGGCAAGATACGGCAAGACTGGCTGGGCTGGATAAACTTTCTTTGAGCGATAGTGCAGAAGTTAAGCAAAGCTATAACGTTGATGCAAGTATTGATTCTGCTGCATTTACAGCGAGCAAAGCATTGCGCGTAGAGCAACTAAAAGCCCAAATAGAAGCTTCTTTACTTACGTTTGATAGTCTTAGCAAGGATTTAATAATATTGTCCCAGGATGTTGCGAGAATATTAAAAAACGCAAATAAAGGATTCGATGGAAAGTTTGCAAGACTCGAAGGAGCGCAAGAGGGTATGGTGAGCGGTCAATTCTTTGGCGGCTTTTCGAGCGTAAAACCTCACGAACAGACAATGGTGGTTGTTGTTGCTGGTTCTCAAAGCTCGTTCCAAACTTCCATGATCGATGCCACAGCATCGTTCATTGCTGGTAGATTTAAAGAGGAAGTGAGTTTGGTGTTTTTCGAGAAAATGAAGGACTACATGTCAAACAAAGAATCAGATCAATTGCAGGCTCTTTTTCCTACGACGTCCGGCTTGTTTAAGGCGACAAACGATATCAATTATTCAACCTTTTTGCAGGTAATAAAAGGCGCTTTTGAAAAAGACATGCAAAATTTGATTTATTCGCTGCCGGTTTTTTTTGAAAAAGCTTTTTTACAAGAAGGTGGACAAACCAGCCCCGAAGTTTTGTATACGCTGCTGCTCATAAAGACACTCTCAAGCTTGAGAGACGGCACCCATATTTTGGAAACTCTTCGTGAATTGCAAATCACCGACGATACATCGCTTAAGACATATACCGACGCGATAAGTATCGCCCTGGAAGTGTCCAACAGCCTAAGAAGCAATGACGTTTCAAAAAGCATTTGGGTTACTTTTAGCGAATTTCAGCGGCTGAAGATGAATACTGAGCTGAGGAACATTTACCTGGGGCTCCTTTTTCAAGAATTGAAACAACTGCAAGACGACAAACTGACTGCCGTTGTTGCAGACTCGGCAAAATATTTTCCGTTGGTCGAAAAATTCTTCGTGCTTGCGAGCAGCATAGACAGGCAAACGATGCGCTGGAAACAGTTGGCTGCACAAGGGTCCGGTTTAACTGCGGAACAAACCTTGAATTTTCTTATCAGCGAGCTCGACCTCGTCGACTACGTCCAGCAGATTTCTGATTCCCTCCGTGCGCGGCAGATTGATAATACTACCCGTCCTTTGCCGAAGGCACAGCTCGTTGAAATCAAAAGAGCTGTTCTTGAGGCATATTCTGCCTGCCAGCAAAAGGAATACGGAGCCGCGTTATCGAATGTGCTCTTTCTACTCCATACGACACTGGGCAATGAATTCAATAATCACAGTGAGCTTATCAGGTATGGGTCGTTTATGGTTGCAGTGGCTCAGGCGAAAAACTCACAAGAGATGCAAAGCGCGATTGAAGCAGCAAGCCTTCCAGCGGGAAGCTACAGCATTAAAAGGAAAAGCGCGAAAAACATATCTCTTAATGCGTTTGTCGGCATTACCGGCGGCTGGGAGCAGGCATTCAAAGGAAAACGAACGGAGGACAGCGGCAACCTGGGATTTACGGCGCCAATCGGAATTGCTTATAGTTGGGGCTTAGGAACACCTGAAGTAAGTGCGGTTACAGTTTTTGTTTCGTTTATTGACTTAGGCGCAGTTGTGAACTTTAGGCTGGGAGATAACAGAACCGCGTTGCCGGAAGGAGTCACCTTTGCGAATCTTGTCGCTCCGGGAATATACCTTATCTATGGATTTGAAGGTGTCCCTCTTGCCCTTGGAGTTAACGTGGCAATGAGTCCTAAGCTCAGACAAATTACTGACGGCGACTCTCAGATACTCGATGCGAATGCATTTAGAATAAATCTTTCGTTTACCGTCGATATTCCTCTCCTTAATTTTTACACGCGGTAGAAGAATATCTGAAAAAGCTTATTCATTGTTACCAACTTGCGCCGAATCAGAACCCATCTCCATCATTCTCTTCGCATACTCGCCGATAATACGCAGCGTTGAAGTATCGGAGGTAAACACAGAATTTTGTCCCTGCGGTTCTTGGGGCGGGTCTCCGACGAACGGATCGCCGCGTTTCCACATGCCGTCTGGATTGAGCGCTTTACCCTCGCCTCCCCACGCCCAAAAATTTGTCCCGGCAATCGGCGCGCCGGCGCGGGCAGAGTCTTCAATTACCTGCAAAATCGTGCGGTAGTACATGTCGCGTGCGTTCGTAGGAGTTCCGGGCTGTATCACGCCTCCGTCTCTACCCAAGCCAAACTCGTCCATCACCGTCGGTTTGCCGAGTTTACGGGCCAATCCGATTTGCTGATTAATGTACGCGAGTGCATTTTGCTCGGCGCTCGGGAGCGTTTCTTTCCATCGTTTCGGGTCAAACCATCCCCAGTTGTACGCCCAGAGATGAAAATTCAAGAAGTCGATGTGGGGAGTCTTATATGCTTCGATGTAATATTCCTCGGACTGAAATGTGCCGACGGTGCCTTCACTGCCAGAGCTTACCAAATGATTCGGGTCGAGCTCATGAATCAATTTTGCCGTTTCGTCGATCCATTTGTAGAAGGCGGGAAGATTTTTCGTAACAGAATCAGGGGTGCTGCCGGGACGCGGCTCATTCGCAAGCTGCCAGGACATGATGGTTGGGTCTTCGGCATACAATCTGTTGTTGACAGTATTGCGACGGGTAACAAGCAGTCGGACATAATCATGATAGAGCTTTACAGACGCTTCATTGCTGTAAAACGACGCGGCGAAGTCCATGAACATTCCCCATCCCTGCGTCGTGTCTTCGGGGTTTACTGTGCCCGCCCCCGTCCACACATTGTACTGCGCCATGCCTCCGGACCACTCCCAATAATTGGTAAGATACAGCACCGCCTGCATGTCCCGTTTTGCCATTTCGGCGAGGAGGAAATCGAGGCCTACGAGCAGTGAATCGTCGTATATTCCGGGCTCAGGCTGGAACGCAGGCGTGACCGACCTGCCGATGCTTGATTCTTCCGAGGAAGCGAGAACGCGCAAATTGATGATGCCATAAGACTTGAGTGAATCCAACTCACGCAGCAGTCGCGGCCTATCACCTGTAGAGCCGGGCGAGCCAAGGTACGCGCCGTACCACATATTTGTGCCCACGAAGTAATACGGCTTGCCGTTGCGTACCAGTTGTGTTCCTTGAACCTGTACGAACTCGTTACTCTCTCGTTCAGAACAGGATAGGGTCGAAAGTAGCAACACTATAAACACGAATCGAAGTAAGAGCATAGGAATGTCTCCTTGTGGAATATCATCACAATTTATGAACGATGCCAGTGTGTAAAAAAACATATTGGATTATAAAGCAAGAATTTTGCAGAATACGGGTAATTACTTCACACAGCAAAAAGGCATCTCAATGTCGCGCCATCGCTTGTATACTTGTTTGTTACTAATTCTCCTCACACAATGGTGTTTTGCCCAGCAACAAGAATTCCGTCTCACCTCGCTCATTGCGGATAACATGGTGCTCCAGCGTGAAAGCGATGTGCGGCTGTGGGGATTGGGGAAGCCCGGCACCGATGTGACTGTTCTAGCATCGTGGAATGCTACCGCGGCGGCGAGCGTACAGCCGGACGGCAAATGGTCGATGCAAATCCGAAGTCCCAAAGCCGGTGGAGCGTATCAGCTAACATTCAAGCATGCTGATGGAACGCTGACTATCAACAATGTGCTTTCGGGTGAAGTCTGGCTCTGCTCTGGCCAATCCAATATGGAGATGCCGCTCAGAGGTTGGCCTCCCTCCGACACGATAATGAATTCAGCGCAGGAGATCGCCCGCTCGGCAAACCCGCACATCCGGATGTTCATCGTGCAGAGGGCGCTCTCGGCGGTGCCCGAGCAATTCTGCAATGGCGAGTGGCAGGAAAGTTCGCCGGAGACTTCACCTAACTTTAGTGCGACGGCGTACTTCTTTGCAAGAACATTGTACGAAACATTGAAAGTGCCTATTGGACTGATTCACTCGAGTTGGGGAGGCACGCCGGTGCATTCGTGGATCGACGCGCCCCATCTTGCGCGCATGTCGCAGTTCAAGCAAACGGTCTCCAACCTTAGCACATTTGCAGAAGGCCAGAAGGAAATGCTCGCGTGGCTAGCACAATTCCGCAGCATCGATATGGCCGCGCGGCAGGGGCAGGACCGGTGGAGACAATTGGACTTTGACGATGTCGACTGCGCTGCTCGTGATTATCCAGACGAATCATGGCGCACGATGTCCTTGCCCGCGTTTTGGGAAAACACGGAAATTGGGAGTTTCGACGGCGCCGTGTGGTTCCGCAAGCGGGTAGAAATTCCCGCAGCGTGGGTGGGAAAAAATCTGGTGGTCGAGCTCGGTCCCATCGACGACATGGATGAAACGTACATCAACGGAACGAAAGTCGGCGGTTACGAGGAAACGGGACACTGGCGCGCAAAACGCGTGTATCCCATCCCTGCGTCAGTTGTAAAACATTCGACAGTGCAAATCGCTGTGCGCGTGCTTGACAATCAGGGAGGCGGAGGCCTCTACGGTGCTGAGGAGCCGATGGTGCTGCGTCCGGAACACGAAACAGACGGCATCTCTCTTGCCTGCGAGTGGAAATATCATGTTGCCGCACTCTTTCGCCAGAATATCTTCCATGTCTTCGGACAAGAAAACCATTACCATAACAAGCCGCCCAAAGCTATCGACCTCACACAACATACACCAACCTCTCTCTATAACGGTATGATTGCACCGCTTGTTCCGTACGGCATTCGAGGAGCAATCTGGTATCAAGGCGAATCCGATACGGGAAATCCGCAACAGTACAAAGAGTCGTTTCCGCTCATGATTGAAAACTGGCGGCACGATTTTCAGGTCGGCGATTTCCCGTTCTATTACGTGCAGATAGCTCCGTTCAATTACGGGACGGGTACAAACTCCGCGTATCTGCGCGAAGCTCAGACTGCCACGCTCGCAGTGAAGAACACCGGCATGGCGGCAACGTTGGATATCGGCAACGCAACGAATATTCATCCGGCGAATAAACAGGATGTCGGGAAACGTTTAGCATTATGGGCGCTCGCGAAAACGTACGGACAGGATGTTGAGTACTCAGGGCCGCTTTTTGCGTCAATGAAAAAAGTCGGCAGCGCGATTGAGCTCTCATTCAACCACGCGGAGGGCGGGCTTGTGCTCAAGAACGCGAGCGGCTTCCAGATTGCCGGGGCGGATAGCGTGTTCAAAGACGCTGCAGTGCGAGCTGAAGGAAATCGGCTTATCGTGTCACACCCGGAGATCGCGGTACCCGAAGCAGTACGTTACGCATTTAACAATACTCCCGAAGCGACGCTCTTTAACGCTGAAGGATTGCCCGCGCCGTCGTTTAGAACTGACGACTGGAAATAACTTAATGGCCAACACGCAGGGTTTTTCATTCCTGTTCGGGGAAGCCCTGATTTTTAAGAAGTTGGTACAAATCTAGCTATAGCGTGTGGTCGATCAATCATTTCCATTGACTCCACCAGCTCTTTTCCCTATACTTGACGCACTTTTCAATTATCCTGCCGCACCAAACGTAACAAGGGGGAAATATGAAGCACGTCTTGCATGTCCTTATCAATTCTTTGATGAGAAAATGTTTATTCGGTAGTCTGTTTCTATGCCTGTTCTTCGTGGATGCGAATGCCCAGGACGTTCTTGAGCCGATACGGTTTGAGGTCCCTGTTGGCAGCAATGTTATTCATGCTGGTTCGTACAAGACGTCTGGAGCAGGACACAAAATTGAGTTGTTTGCAACCCAAGCCGCTGTTTATGTGTACGGCAAAGCGGCAGTCTGGGAGGCGAATTTGCGCGATGAATTCATTGTCAACTTTTGTCAGAAAACAGACGACCCTACGACATTTTTTATTCTAACAAGCTGGAACGGTATAGGCGTCACTTACAAATTCACAGTCGATGCTGAGACCGGAGAGATAACCCAACCCGAGGAAGTTGGATCGTTTAATACCGAAATGTATAGCTTGAAGAAGATAGCTGGCGATGCGCTGTACGTGTTGGGAAATAATCAAATGTATGTGAGCAGGGATACCGGAGTCACATGGGACATCGACACGCTCGGGTTCAACGACGCATACGCGTGGGATTTTTCCATCGATTCCGCTCAATATGTGTACGCTGCCACCGACAAGGGCCTGTTCAAACAACATCCGGATTCAAGCGCCTGGCATTTCGTCGATTCACTGTACTACGACTACTTCGGAACGCCATACTATCCAAACCTTCGCTCTGTGTTTGTCGATCGAAATAATCGCATTCTCGCTTCTCCATGGTACAGTCCGCATGGCGTTTTCACAAGCACAAACGGTGGAACGACGTGGTCGTACTCGGATCAAGGGATAGAAGGTATCTCCGTAGGAAATTTTGGTGAGGATGCTTTCGGAAATCTCTATGCTGTCGGTGGAATCGGCGGGGGATCAAATAAATTGTTCCGTTCTTCCGACGGTGGTGTCACCTGGGTGCAAATCGATACGGCTATCACCAATCTTATAAAACCAACAGCCCCCGATCAGTTCTTCAACTCCATCGGCGGTGATACACTGCTATTTGCGGCTACAGCAAGTGGCTTATTCGTCAGTACTGATCAAGGGGATACATGGGAGGAGGCGAATCAGGGCATTGCTGATGAAAATCCTCTCGGGATCGTCAAGTTACCGTCTGGAAGATTTGCTTATGCTGGTACGCATGGCATTTTTACAAGGGAACCTGCTGATACAGTCTGGACAAAAAGATTTCCCGTCGACGGCTATCAGCAATTGAACGCGCTCTCGACTGGCGGCGGAAATCTGTTCGCGCTTGCGGAGGATTACTTCAACCTACAGACTCGCATCGTCATACGAAGCACGGACGAAGGCCTCACGTGGCAGCCCGATACTTCGGGAATCGACAATATCGCCGGCCGGTATTGGTTTGTGAATGAGAATGGCACTCAGCACTTGGGTGATGAGTGGTATTCCTATGACCCAACAGCGCCGATGTTCTATTCGAAACCATTGGGCGGATCCTGGTCGCCCGACACCGCCGGCATTACTCCATCCGGTATCATCGATTTTCCCAGAACGATATTCTCGGATAGAAGTGGGTACCTTTATGCCTCGACGTACGAAAACAACATGTTATGGCGAAGGCCAATCGGAGGCGGAACTTGGATGGTCGATACAATTGGGCTTTCACTCACCGACCCGATTAGCATGGGTGCCGGATGGAACGGCACCGCCTACGCAGCCACAAGTCTATCTGCATATAATCCATCGACGCTCCATCGGCGCTCCGGAGGAAGCTGGTCGAAAATGAATCTGCCCGCCGAGCGCAACGCGGATAATATTGATGCGATTTCCGTTGACTCGTCTGGGACTCTCTGGGTGGCGTTTTCGAGTTTTTATTTCTTTTTCGGCAGTGGTGTATACTCCACTACGGACAATGGCGAAACATGGACGAACCACGGGCTTGATTCCGTTAATGTGAATTTCAACTCGCTATTCTTAGGTACATACGGCTTAACGTCATACGGAGATACGACGTACGCGTTGACGGTAAGAAGAGGGATTTTTGCGTTCACGCAGGATGGCGGTACGACGGCAGTTGAGCCGGATGCCACTTCGCCGCGGAGATTTGCACTGTAGCAAAACTATCAGAATCCGTTTAATCCCGCGACGACGATTCAATTTGAATTGCCGTCAAACGCTCACGTTCGTTTGAGGGTCTTTGACCTCTTAGGCCGTGAGGTGGCAAGTATAATAAATGAAGAACGCACAGCCGGTACTCACCGTGTTATGTGGGACGCGGCGCACATCAGCAGTGGCGTGTACTTCTACCGGTTGGAAACGGGCAGTTTTGTACGGACTCTGAAAATGGTTCTATTGAAATAAACCCGTTTCAGAGCGCCGGGTTTTTTGTAACGTCAGCAGGGAATCTCTTGTAAATCACGTACGTTTCGCCGACGCGGATCGGGCGCGAGGTTTTCCCCTCGTAGAGTTTTCTAATTTCCTCGCGCACCCGCTTCGGGAATTGCAGGATATTCACCGGCGTGCTCGTTTTTTTGAATAGCTCGTCGAGATCGTTCCCTTCCTGGATCAACGCATAGAGTGAATCCGCCTCCTGCAGGCTTGAACTCACCAACTGGCCGATGTTCATAAACACGGGCTCTTGAACCTGGACGATAATGAGCTGACGGAACCATACGTCGATTGGTTCGCCGTCGCGGCGGGGCGCGGCGAATCGCCACTGTTTGATGGATTCCAGTGCTTGCGCGTCCCACTCCGGGTCGCCGCTTGACCCTATCATCCGCACGTACTCCACCGACCCATCACGCAACACATGCATCAGAACGTCAAACTTTAGACCCTCGGCGTAGGTTGTCGAAGTCAGTGTGGGGAGCGACACCATGCTGATAAGCTCGGGTTGTTCGGGAGGGACTCCCATTTGTGATTGCATGCTGCACCCGGTGAGCAGTAAGAAGAGCATAAGCAATATAACGGTGATGTATTTCATAAGAGCCTCCTTCCACAAAGCGCAGAAAAGACAAAACTCGCGTTCTCCCCGGTTATACTGAGGATGAAGGCGAGTTCATGTGAGTCAGAGGAACATAGTGTTCCTAACAATTACTATATATAACTTAGGTACTCACAGTGTGAAAGTCAAGTTGAGGCGAGAATGGTTCTTACTGTGCGGTGGGCAATACCCTTTCGTACCTCTCAATCATCGCGTCGATCCAATCGTTCGTATCCTGTTTGATGATTTTGCGAGAGGGGTCGGCATCGAACCAGTCGAGTGTTCTCTTAATGCCTTCGGTAAACGGTATCTTTGCGGAGAAACCGGGCACAAATGATTTGATTTTTGAATTGTCGAATATGACGGTCGTTGCTTTGTCCCCGATGAGATTGCCGCGTAACTCCTCATTGTGCGCCACAAGTAAATCGGATGCAATATGCACAATGTGTACTTCGCAGCCTACCGCCGCGGCAACGGTTTCATGGATTTGATTCCACGTGAGGCTTTCATCAGAGGTGATGTGAAATGCCTCGCCGAGCGCCTTGGGGTGTCCAAGCAGCCCGAGGAACCCAACGGCGAAATCATCTGCGTGCGTCAACGTCCACAACGATGTCCCGTCTCCGTGCACAATAATTTTCTTGCCGCGCTTAATGCGGTCGACGGTCGTGTACTCCGAGCTGCCACCAAAGGTCACCGGAATGATTGTATTGTACGTGTGCGATGGCCTGACGATGGTGATGGGAAAGCCCTCCCGCTTGTACGCAACTTGCAGTGCTGCTTCACACGCGATTTTATCGCGGGAGTATTGCCAGAACGGATTTTCGAGCGGTGTGTTCTCGGTAATGACAGGGTTCTGCAAAGGCTTTTGATATGCGGATGCAGAGCTGATAAAGATGTACTGCTTTGTTTTGCCTTTGAAGAGTGCGATGTCCCCCAAGACGTCCTGCTCTTTGAAAGCGATCCAGTTGACAACAACGTCCCACGTGTGGTTGTTCAATGCGGCGGTAAGAGCGACAGAGTTTGTGATGTCGCACGCAATCGTTTTCGCCCCCGCAATGCTCGTATTCCGCTGCCCGCGATTCAAAAGATACAGGTCGATGCCTTCGTTTATCGCCAATTGGCTGACCGCAGAGCTGATATTTCCCGTGCCGCCGATGAAGAGGACTTTCATTCGATAATTCCACCTGTTGTGAACCGAACGCGATACACCGCTTTTGACGTTGTGACGTACAGCGTTTTCCGATCAGCGTCGCCCCAGTTGCAGTTTGTCGGCTGGCCGGGAATGGGAATCATTTCCATCAACTTACCGGCGCTTGAGAATACCCAGACGCCGCCGGGTCCCGTGCAGAAGAGATTTCCTTCGCGGTCGATTTTCATTCCGTCCGCGTAACCTTTCGGTTCGATGGTGCCAAAGACGCGTTTGTTTGCCAGTGTTGAGCCGTTCACGACATCCCACACGTAGATAATTCGGTCTGGAGACTCGTTCACGTACAATTTCGATTCATCCGGAGAAAAGCAAATGCCGTTGGGCCACTTGAGCGTGCTGTCCAGAACGCTGAGCTCACCAGACGGACTGATACGGTAAATCCCAGAAAACGAAAGCTCCTTCTGTTCGCCTTTTGGGATGTTGAAGGGAGGGTCGGTGAATAAAATCGAGCCGTCGGATTTTACCACGATATCGTTCGGGCTGTTGAATTTTTTTCCTTCAAACGAAGAGGCGAGCGGAGTCAGCTTGCCGTCCATCTCAAGCCTCGCGATTTGCCGCTCGCCGGTTTGAGTAAGAATCAATCGCCCTTGGTTATCGAGTGTGAGGCCGTTGGAGTTGAAGGACGGTTTGAGGAATACGCGCGTTCCGCTATCGGGCGTCCAGCCGTACACCGTATTGGCGGGGATGTCGGAGAACAGCAAGCCGACACCATCTTTCCAGACGGGACCCTCAAGGAACTCTAGATCACCGACAATTTTTTCTACGGCACCGCCCGGCTGCACGACAGTTTGGGCAAAGGCGAAAATCGGAAATAACGAGAGCATGAGCAATGTCCTTCGAGCCATATTGTTTGGATGGCCTTTCCTTGTGGTGAGTGGCTTGCCGAAGATACAAAATAATACTGTTGTATGCATGCAAGGATTTGTTGTAGGAATCCTGAAAAAACTGCAATGCCTCGTCTTGCATCTCCACGAGTGTTTCCGCATATTATTGATCCCATGCTGACGCGCGATGTTCATATCACACGGCAATCCTGGTCTGTCGACGAGGCGTACGGGTACTGTGAACGCCTTACGCGCAGCCATTACGAAAATTCCTCCCCGGTCAGGACGTAAGTCCTGACCGCACTCATTAACGCACTCATTATGACATCACACTGTCTTGCATCTCCAAGAGTGTTTCCGCATATTATTCATCCCATGCTGACGCGCGATGTTCATATCTCACGGCAATCCTGGTCTGTCGACGAGGCGTACGGGTATTGTGAACGCCTTACGCGCAGCCATTACGAAAATTTTCCCGTCGCGTCGTTCTTCCTGCCAAAAGACAAACGGAAGCACGTTGCCGCCATCTATGCCTTTGCGCGCACAGCAGACGATTATGCCGACGAGCCGGGAATGACTCCCGCCGAGCGCATCGCAGCCATCAATGACTGGGAGGAGCAGCTCCTGTTGAGCCGCACCGCACCCGCACGCCACCCGGTATTTGTTGCGCTCTCTCATACTATAGAGAGATTCGAAATCCCTGTTGAACTTCTCCGAAATCTCCTCCACGCCTTCCGCTCTGACGTGACAATCGATCGCTATGAAACTTTTAACGACGTTTTGCAGTATTGTCAGTATTCCGCCAACCCGGTCGGGCGGCTAGTCCTGCTGCTCTTTAACTATCGGAGCGAATCCTTGATGCGGTATTCCGACTCAATTTGCACGGCGCTACAATTGGCTAATTTCTGGCAGGATTTGTCGGTTGACCTTCTCAAGAATCGCGTGTATCTTCCGCAGGAAGATTTGAGGCGGTTTGGCTATTCCGAGGGAGAGTTATTTGCCGGTGCCTACACCGAGAATTTTCGCCGCCTTATGGAGTTTCAGGTGGAGCGCACAGAGAGCCTTTTCCGCGACGGCAAGCCGTTATTGACTGAAGTCGGGAAAGACCTCTCATTGGAGTTGCGGCTTACATGGTACGGCGGTATGAAGATTCTCCAAAAAGTTGTCGATGCAGAGTATCGCGTGTTGAACAAGCGCCCTGTGTTGACAGGACTCGATAAAGCGAGCGTGTTGGCTTCCGCGTTCTTGAAAAGATAACAGCACTACATGGCTGAACAACCCACACATACTCTCGAAACGTCGAACGAACTTGCCGAAGTCCCGGAGCAAGGCAGGGAGAGTAATTTTTATTTTTCGTTTTTAATTCTCCCTCAGCCCAAGCGCGAAGCCATCGAAACGATTTACACCTTCTGCCGCGTGACGGACGATATTGTGGACGGTGCAGCGGATGAAACGGAAAAATATGTCCGGTTGCGGCAGTGGACGGACGAGTTGGAGCGCTCGCTGTACGGTGTTTCGACATATCCCATTCTCAACCGGTTGAGTGCGATCATCCGGCATTTCAAAATCCCCCTCCATCATTTCTATGATCTCATTAAAGGGATGGAGATGGACCTCACCACGCGTCGATACGAGACGTTCGAGGAGCTTCAGGAGTATTGTTACCGCGCCGCATCGACGGTCGGGCTGATTTGTGCTGAGGTCTTCGGATACAAAACGCAGAATACGAAGCAGTACGCCATCAATCTCGGCATCGCGTTGCAGCTCACGAACATTCTTCGCGACATCAAACAAGACGCGAAACGCGGACGCATTTATCTCCCTCAGGAAGACCTTAAGCGGTTCGGTTATACGGAAGAAGAGCTGCGCAACGGCGTGTACAACGAACGGTTTGTGGAGTTGATGAAGTTTGAGTGTGCCCGCGCGCAGTACTATTTTAAGAAGGCGCGCGGCTTCCTCGTCGAAGAAGACAAGCCGTTCCTCTATGCTGCGCGCGCAATGGGAAATATTTATTATATGCTTCTCCAGCGCATCGAGCGCGCGAACTACGACGTGTTTTCCCAGCGCATTCGCCTTTCGTCTCCTTTGAAACTCCTGATCGCGATGGGACTCCGGCTCCGGAATCGTCTCCCGAATTTTGTCTACCGGCTTATTCCGATTGAGTTGCCCGCCTGAATTCTCATAACAGTTCAATGACGTATGATGCGATTATCATCGGCGGCGGGTTGAGCGGCTTAAGCGCTGCCGTCGAATTAACCGCGCGCGGCAAAAAGATTCTCCTCCTCGAGCAGCGTCCGTTCCTTGGCGGCAGGGCATATTCGTTTGTCGATGAAACGACCGGCGATGTTGTCGATAACGGTCAGCACCTCTTGATGGGCTGCTACCACGCGACGCGGCGGTATCTTAAGCTCATCGGCTCCGACCATTTTGCAACACTCCAGCCCGACCTCCATATCGATTTTCTGCACCCGCAGCGTGGTGTCGCCTCGCTGTCGTGCCCATCGCTGCCGTCGCCGCTACATGTGCTGATGGGTTTGTTAAGAATGCAAAGCCTTTCATTGCGTGACCGGCTTAAGCTCTTGCGCGTTGGCGCCGCGGTGTTGTTTCATTCTTCGACAGCCGAGCGTCGGTTGCAGAATATGACAGTCGATAAATGGCTTACCTCGCTCGGTCAGACGGAATTCAATAAAAAGTATCTGTGGGACATTATTGCCATAGGCACGCTGAACGACGACCCTAAAACGGTCTCTGCACTGTTGTTTGCACGCGTCCTCCGTGCGGCGTTTGCAGGCTCGCGTGAAGATTCGAGCCTACTTGTTCCTCGTGTGGGTTTAAGCGAGTTATTTGTCGACCCTGCCGTGCGGTTTTTGAAATCCTACGGCGCAGACATTCGTACCAACTGTGGCGTCAAGACAATCAAGGCCGATGGAAATACTGCTCGCGGAGTACAGTGTGAGGATGACACAACACTCACTGCCAACGCATACATCAGCGCAGTGCCGTATTATGCGCTTCAACCGATGCTGCAAAACTCCGGCGTACAAATGTTTCCTCAACTGCCGAGATTTGAGTCATCCCCGATTGTGACGATCCACCTCTGGCTTGACAAGCCAGTGATGGATCAGGAGTTTGCCGCTTTGCTGGATTTGCGCGTGCAATGGGTGTTCAACAAATCAAAGATGTTAGCTCGGAAAGCTTCCCAGAACCGGCAGTATCTCTCGCTCGTCATCAGCGGCGCTGCGGAATATGTTGCAATGGAGAAAGAACAGTTGGTCGCAATGGCGTTGGAAGATCTTTGCAGTGTTTTCCCACTCGCGGCGTCGGCGAATGTGTTGCACTCGCTGGTTGTCAAAGAGAAGCGGGCGACGTTTTCTCCCACACCCAGTGTTGAGCCATTACGCCCTTTGACACGGACAGCGCTCCGTAATTTGTTCCTAACCGGCGATTGGACCGATACAGGTTTGCCCGCCACAATCGAGGGTGCTATATTGAGCGGAAGAAAGGCGGCAGAGTTGGTTAGCAGTTATCCCAGCGGGACAAACTCATGAACGGAATGGTTGAAAGCGTATTCGCATACGTTCTGGTTGTGTTGGGGGCGTTCTATATAGCCGCGATTGCTGCGCTTCGCGTTGGGTTGCGTGCGTTAGCCGCGCGTTCACAGCAAAACAATAGTCTTCAGGCGCCTCAACAACTTCCTTTTATCTCGATTGTCATTTCTGCGCGCGACGAAGAGCACACGATCCACCGTTTGATTGCTTGCCTCGTTCAGCAAGACTATCCCCGTGAAAAATTTGAAGTCATATTTGTCGATGACCGCTCGCAAGATGGAACATGGGGCATACTAGAGGCGGCTTCACGAGAACATCCATTTGTAAAAGCGGTCCGTATTAACGATGTGTTGCCCGGCTTTGCGCCAAAGAAGCGCGCGCTGGATATGGCTATCCGTAATGCTCGCGGAGAGGTAATTTTGTTGACGGACGCCGACTGCACCCCGCCTGCAACATGGGCGAGAACGATGGTAGGCAGCTACCACGATGGCGTTGCGGGTGTAGTTGGGTATTCGCCCTATCGTTTCGATACGCCGGTGCCACAGTTGGTTCAAGGCATGCTTGCGCTCGATTATTTCTCTCTCTTTGCTTTGGCTGCGGCTTCATCCGGTTTAGGCAAGGCGTTGACGGCAAGCGGCACGAACTTCAGCTACCGCCGGCAGACATATCTGGACATCGGGGGCTTTGAGTCGGTCAAGGGCATGATTTCCGGCGACGACGATTTGTTCGTGAATGAGGTCACGCGAAGAAAAGCCGGAAAGTTTTCATTCGCGCTGGATCCTCAATCCTATGTCCCGGCAGCTGCGCCGAAGAGTTGGCGGCAGTTTTGGAACCAGCGCATTCGGTATGCAAGTAAAGGACGGCACTACGGTGGCGCGATGACGATTGGGCTAATCGCCGTTTATCTGTTAAATCTCTGTATCATTGCGGGGCTCGTTGCCCCACCGTTTGGGGTAAGCGGCTTGTTGTGGACCACCCTGGCAGTGTGGGGTGCAAAATCAATGATGGAATTGAGTTTGTTACGTCATGCGGCAGAGTTGTTTCACGAACAACGCCTGTTGAAATTTTTTCTGCCAACCGTCGTTCTGCACCCGCTGTATGTGACAGTGTTCGGGTTCTTAGGATTGTTTGCGAAGTTTACGTGGAAGGGTTAAAGTTCTAACGCAGAATGTCCCAAAACCCGCATTGACTTTCAGCCGGCGTTTCCATAGATTAAGCACGGTGTTTTTTTTGTTCGTTGCTCAAAAAGTGCCGCGCAGCACATTTTACGGTAATTGAGAGGCGTGAGCAACTGAAATTGTTGCATTTAGACGAGACGCTCAGTATCATCATGTGTTAACCACTATATAAAGGAGTCTGTTATGCAAACATTTCGCGTGCTGTCGAGAATTGCAGTTGTTCTCGTAGTGTGCGCTGTCGTCGGTGGGCAAGCCTCCGCGCAGTTGCCGTCTGTGAGTTTGAGCCTGACGGGCGGGTTGGCGCTTCCGATGGGAGATTTTGGTTCCACCGAAAATAATATTGAATCGGGTTTTGCGTCGACGGGCTGGAATGCCGGTGCAAATGTGGATATCTCAGTTATCCCCATGTTTACTGTTGTTGCGAGTTTTACGTACGCATCCAACAGCGTAAGCGAAGACATCATGGGGGGTGCACAGTATAGCGGTGACCTCGGGTCCTGGACGACAATGTGGCCCATGGTAGGGTTGAAGTATTCTCTCGGTGTCGGGCCCATTGCCACTATTTATTTTACCGGGCAAGGTGGAGTAGCATTGGGAAACACTCCTGAAGTTGATATTACGGTCAATGGAACTCCCATTAAGGCGGAATCGATTTCAGGATCGGGCTTTGCATTCGGTCTTGGCGCGGGCGTACAGTTAGCGGGAAAATTTGTTGTTGAGGTTCGCTTACTTAGTGCAAACCCCGAATATGAGTCTAACGGTCAGACAATGAAGCAATCCACATCAATTGTCCAGCTCAACGCGGGAATTTCTTTGTAAGAGTTGGTGGAGATAGTGTACTTTAACCAAGACCCCCTGCAGCAATGTGAGGGGTCTTGGTGTTTATGCCTCATCTTCATTCCGCACTCTGCCTTCTAAATTCCGCATTAGAGTCACATCATCCCTGCCGGGTCCACATCCATTGTCATCTGCACGTTTCGGTTCTTGCCAAGGGTTGAAGAATCATACTCGCGTTTTGCATTG
The DNA here is from genome assembly GCA_022616555.1 of Ignavibacteriota bacterium. Classification (GTDB taxonomy): domain Bacteria; phylum Bacteroidota; class Ignavibacteria; order UBA10030; family UBA10030; genus JAKEEG01. Next base: position 33,817 of record JAKEEG010000050.1, read on the forward strand.
AGCAACGCGGCGCGGAGCAAAGAGCCTGATGGGTCTTTGATCTTCAGGTTCTTGATGATAATATGTTTCCGGAATTTATTCCTCACGCGCGGAATTGCCGCTTCGGCCGGGCCCAAGAGTATAGAGTGATGTTCAATGTGCTGCTGAGCGAGATACTCGGCAAACTTTTTCGCGTGGTGGTGAGCGTCGTTTTCGCGCGCGCCTTTGAATTCCACGAGAACAATGCGCGAGAATGGGGGATAATCCAATTCCTGCCGGTATGCCAGTTCCTCTTTGTAGAAGCCAGGGAAATCGTGCGCCACCACGTGTTTCAGGCTGTAATGGTTCGGCTGCATGGTCTGGATGATCACCTCGCCGGCCAGTTTTGCCCTGCCGGAGCGGCCCGCGACCTGCGTGAGAAGCTGGAACGTCCGCTCCGATGAGCGGAAATCCGGCAACAGCATCTGCGTGTCCGCAGAGATGACGCCCACGAGCGTAACGCGGGGAAAGTCTAATCCTTTTGCGACCATTTGCGTGCCAAGAAGGATATCCGCTTCGCCGTTTCCGAATTGCATTAAAATTTTGTCGTGTGCGCCTTTGCGCGTCGTGGTATCCAAATCCATGCGTAAGATTTTGGAATCCGGGAAGAGCTTCTGCAGTTCCTCGTGCACTTGTTGCGTGCCGAACGCATGGAAGCGGATTTCAAAGCCCTTGCAGTCCGGGCAGACTGAGGGAGGTTTTTTCACAAAGCCGCAATAATGACAGCGGAGATGTTTTTTCGTGGCGTGGTAGGTGAGCGTTACATCGCAGTTGTCGCATTTCTCCACGTGCCCGCAGTCGAAACATTCGACGACATGAGAAAATCCCCGCCGGTTCTGCAAGAGGATAACACCCTCGCGTTTCTTCATGCGCTCGGCGATTTCCCACCGCAGCATGTTGGAGATCGACGAGTCGGGCAGGCGTTTGGGAAATTCCGACTTCTTTTCCTGCACGTCTTTTTTGATTGCTTCGAAGACCCGTTTTCGCTCAGTTGTCATATCCACGATATCGATACGTGGCATTTGAGCACTATCGACGCGCTCCGGCATTTCCAACAAGCGGTATTTTCCACTTATCGCATTGTAATAGCTTTCGGCTGAAGGCGTCGCGGACCCGAGCAGCACGACAGCGCCCGCATGCAATGCCCGCACAACGGCAACATCCCGCGCGTGGTACCGGGGCATTGCGTCAAATTGCTTATAGGACGCTTCATGTTCCTCATCGACAACGATTAATCCGATATCCGAGAGAGGCGCGAAAATCGCCGACCGCGCGCCGATGACGATATGCACTTTTCCGGAACGCGCTAAGCGCCACACGTCGTACCGCTCGCCCGCCGACATCCGGCTGTGCATAACCGCGACATCATCGCCGAAGTATGATTTGAAACGTCGGACGATTTGCGGCGTTAAGGAAATCTCCGGCACCAGAACAATCGCCGCTTTTCCCGCTGAGCGGGCGCGGCGGATGGCTTCGATATACACCTGCGTCTTGCCGCTGCCTGTGACGCCATGGAGAAGAAACGTAGCATACGCGTTTGCATCGAGCGCGTTGGAGATTTCCGTCAGCACGCTCTGTTGAGAAGAATTCAGCGTAATATCGTGTGGGGCATCGATGTGTTCGTACTCCGAAGTGCGAAAAACCTCTTGCTCGCCAAATTGAACTAACCCGCGTCGTGCAAGCGTCTTCACGGTAGTGAGCGATGCCTTCGCTTGTTTGAGCAGTTGTTGTACCGGTACTGAGCGCTCCTTGTTTTCCTGTAATGCGGCGAGAATTGCCGTTTGTTTTGCAGAAAGTTTTTTCGTCCCGTCGTTGCGCCATACGCGCCCATCTTCCGTCAGGCCCAAAGTTTTTTCAAGCTTGGGTTTTGCTGCTGTCGATGCAGTATCATCGAAAAGTTCTATCCAGCCCTTTTGCGCCATGTCGTTCAGGATAGTGTGGATGCTTTTCGTTTTTGTGAGTGTCTGAAGCGAGGAGATGCTCGCTGTTTTGCTTCTCTGGAGAGCAAGAAGGACAGCGTGTTGTTTCGGAGCCGATTGTTTTGTAGTGGAGAGCACATGCTCGGGGTCGGAGATTATGAGCCTGGCACTGCGTTTTCCTGCTGAGAGAAAGCTTTGCGGGGCGGCTGCTTTCAACGTTTCTCCCCACGGCGCGAAATAATACTCTGCGATCCACTTTGTCAGTTTCAACATATCCGCGGAGTACGATGGGACGCTATCGAGGATATCCCGTACGGGCTTTAAGCCGCGCGCGGGCGGCTTTGCCAGCGTTCCGACGATGACGCCAGTTAAAGTTTTTCTACCGAAGGGTACAACAGCGCGTGCCCCGGGAATTGCGTATTGCTGGAGATCAGGAGGAACAATGTACGTAAACGGATGGTCAACGGGAATCGGAAGGGCGATATCGACAAGATATTGAGTCATGGAAATGGTAGGGGCGTTCAATTGAACGCCCCTACGGTAGATAATACCGGATACATTATTTACTTCGCGATTTCTTTTTCTATTACCTTGTACACATCCACAAGCGGCATGTTTTTCTCCAACGCGATGCGCTTGCATTCCTCAAATTCCGGCACGAGTTTTTCCTTCCCATCACGAATGATACTCTTGACCGTGATAACGCCGAGCGATGTTTGTATCTGTTTCTGTGTGCGTGCCAGTTTTCGTCGTTCGACGGCTTGCACTCGCGCACCTAGTGTTGATGTTTCACGGAACAGCACGTCGAGTACGGCATCTAACTTTGAGCGTTCCGTCATGGCGGAGAGCATAATACCCGGGCGCCCTTTTTTCATAATGATGGGCACAAGGTAAGCGTCGTGTGCGCCGGCGCCCATCAGGCGCTCTATGACATACGGATAAACTTCGGGATTCATATCGTCGATGTTTGTCTCAACCGTCACAAGCTCATCATGGTGATACGGCGCTTCAAGCGTTCCGATGAAAACGCGCAGCAAGTTTGGGATCTGCTCGATTTCCCGCGTGCCTGCGCCATACCCGATAGATTCTACCTTCAACTGCTCCATGCTCAACAAGCCCTTAGAAAGGGCTTTGATGATTGCAGCGCCGGTTGGCGTGGTCAGCTCATACGGAACTTCGGTCAATTCGGTAGGATAATTCTTTAGAATTTCGACAGTGGCGGGAGTGGGGATGGGCATTTTCCCGTGCTGCGTGTTGACGAACCCGCCGCTACCCGTGCGCACGGGGGACGAGTAGAGCGCTTCAATGTTGAATTTATCAATGCAGATCGCCGTCCCGACGATATCAACTATCGAGTCAATCGCTCCCACCTCATGAAAGTGGATTTTTTCCACCGTTGAGTTATGTACTTTCGCTTCGGCAACGACAAGCTCAAGAAAAATTTTCTTAGCGATTTGCTTCACGGCTTCGGCAAGTGCGCTGTTGTCGATAATCGCGTTGATATCTTTGAGATGACGATGGTAGTGCGGTTGCTCGGAGATCACCACATCGACTTTTGTCGCAACAATGCCGCTGCGCTCGATGTGGGAAGCTTGCAGCTCAAAGCCGGGTAGGTTTAATTTTTTCAGTTCCGAGGCGAGCTCGTCAACCGGCAATCCCGCGCTGACGAAGGCTCCAAGCGTCATGTCGCCGCTGATGCCGGAGAACGTATCAAAGTATGCGATGGTCATGGAATGTGTTTAGGTTTTTTACAACGCCTTCGCCAAGAGCTCAACGCATCGCTCGGTTGCACCAATGTTCGCTTTGACGAGGTTGAGAGCTATCGTGCCTGCGGCTTCGCGTTCACGCGCGCTGATGAACAATTCATGCACCAGAGTGTAGCATTCACTTTCATTGCTTACCACAAACCCGCCGCCGCGTCGCGCGAGCTCAAGAGCTTCCTGCGAGTTTTTGTGCTTCGGACCGTAGACGACAGGGATGCCGTACGCCGCCGGTTCCAGCACATTGTGCACTCCTTGCTTGAAACTTCCACCGACGTACGCCACGTGGGCATACTGGTACAGCCCCATAAGGATTCCTATGCTATCGACGAGAATAACGTTCTCATTCGAGTAATCGTTGAGTGCTGAGAACCGGATGGATCGTAAACCGCCGTTCAGCTCCTGCTCGAGCCGCTCCAACGTTTCGAGAGTCGGCTCGTGTGGTACGAGAATCAATAATGCAGACGAGTCGTGCTTCGCAAGCTCTTTGAAGACCGGCAGCACGATTTCTTCGTCTTCTCCCCAGCTGCTGCCGACGACAAAAATCCGTTTGCCGCGGAGAATCGATTCCGGGATGAAATGCTTAGCGCGCGCCTCGATGCTTCGCAGCCATACCTGGTCGTACCGTGTCTCGCCGACGGCGCGGATATCCGCGTTCTGCAGTTGCAAGGCTCGAAACATTTCAGCGTCGGTTTCAGAGACGGTAAGGATTGCCGTCAGGTTATCATAAAGATAGCGATGAAAGTTCCGGAGTGCAAACGAAAACCGTACGGAGTTCCTGCGCGCCGTCGCATTGGCGATGAATGTGGGAACGTCTAGCCGGCGGAGTTCCCACAAGTGATTCGGCCATACGTCGTACCGCACCATGACCGCGACATTCGGTTGTACGAGCTCAATGAACCGCCGTGCGTTGCCCATGGTGTCGAATGGAATATAGGAGATCAACGACGCCGGCTTGTATGAACGTGAATGCTCGTAGCCGGATGGCGAGAAAAACGTAACGATAATATCGATGTCCTGATACCGTTTTTTTAGTGCGGCGATGATCGGCTTTGCCTGCTCGAATTCGCCGAGCGAAGAGGAATGAAACCAAACTCTCTTGCGCGCTGTAAGGTTGCTGACATCGCGTTCTAACTGTTCGAAGAGATGTTTTCGTCCAACGATGCCCTTTCGCGCTTTCTGGTTAAAAAACGAAGCGATATGAATTCCTATCCAGAGAAAAGGAACGAGCAGTGTATTATACAGAATGATCCAAACAGTGCGCATGCGGTTGGTGTTTAGACCACGTGAATGGCATCTCCGACCCGAATCATTCCTCCATGCACAACGCGGGCAAGCATCCCGCGTTTCCCGCGTATGAGCTCCTGCAAACCGGGGCGGATTTCCTCCAAACGAGTGCACGGCATGCACTCATTGGTAATGCGGAGCAGCGCGCCGCCGAGGCGGACATCTTGTCCTCGCTTCAGCGACATCAGGGCAATGCCCGCGGTCGTAATGTTTTCTTTTACCATGCCGGCTTGAAGGTTAAGAGCTAAAAGGGTTTCTTGCTCGATCAACAGTACGTGACGTGTGCTGTGCTCAAGTGCGTGCATGTCGCCTTGAATGCCTTTTTCCGCGATCGTCTCAAGAGCTTGCACAGGAATCATCGGCTTGCGATGTCCGGGGCAAATATGAAGGGCGACGACTATTGCGGAGTTGCTCATAGGCTCGAAAACAGGAATAATTTCCAACTGTTTTGGGCGAGTGCAAATATGACCGGGGCGATGACGGGGGATATTGTTCGCCGACGCATAGCACGAAAACCGTGCCTGCACGCCTCCCGAAGGGATGCCTTTGGCAAAAGTGCTGCATTCCGGCACGCAGGCGTGCTATTGTAGAGAAATTTTCACGGAAATGCAATGCCCTCTTTCCTTGACTAAGACTCCTAATCTTGTTATTATAGAACCCTACGGTGTTCAGGGGACGGATGCCAAAAACGAAAACCACAAAAAAATCTTCCAGCCAACCCGCGGCGAAGTCCGGCGCGGGTGCCGCATCATATTATCAGACGCTCCGTTCGTGTTATTTATTCGCCGACGCCGACGACGCGACGATCGCCGATGTCACCACAAAAGTCACACTTGAAAAATTCCCCGCCGGATCCATCCTTCTCGATTTCGACAAGGAAAGCGACAGGGTGTACATTATCGAGAAGGGCAAAGTGAAAGTCAGCCGTGCCGACGCCGGCGGTAAAGAACTTATGCTGAACGTTCTCGACCGCGGTCAGGTTGTGGGTGAATCGCGCGTGCTTGACGGCAGCAAGCAGTCTGCGCGCGTTACCTGTGTCGAAGATACTCAACTGTTAAGCATATCGAAAAAAGACTTTACCCGCCTATTAGAAGACGACCAAAAGCTCGCTCTAAACCTGGTTAAAGAGCTTAGCCGCCGGATGCGCAGCTCGAACGAAAATTTTATGAAGCGGCTGGAAGAGCAAACGCACGCGATCGAAAGCCGCGTGGTGCGGATGCAGAAGTTGATCGAAGCGAGCAAGAGTATCAATTCGACGATCGACCTGGAAAAATTGCTGGGGCTTATCCTTGGCGCAGCCTCCAAGGGAATAGGCGCAGATCGCGGAACGGTGTATCTAGTAGATGATTTAAAAGGGGAGCTTTGGTCGAAGGTTGCTGCTGGCGATGGTATGGCGGAAATTCGCTTGCCGATCGGCAAAGGCATTGCGGGGCACGTTGCAAAGACCGGAGAGGTGATTAATATTCCCGATGCCTACGCGGACTCACGCTTCAATCCGGAGGTAGACAAATCGACGGGCTATCGCACGAGGAATATGCTGTGCATGCCGTTGAAGAACAAGGACGGCAAGATCATCGGCGTCTTTCAGCTTCTGAACAAGGCGGGTGGCTCGTTCGATGAAAGCGACGTTGAGTTTATTGAGGCGCTTTCCGCACATGCTTCGGTTGCGGTGGAAAATGCGCGCCAGGCGCAGGAGCTTGTGCAAAGCGAGCGGCTTTCCGCCGTAGGCCGAATGGCAAGCGCCATTATCCACGATATTAAGAATCCCATGGGCACGCTGCGCGTGTACGCCCAGGTGATGAAAAAGAAATCCGGGAACGAAGAAGCCGCGAAGCTCGCAGACGAGATGATCCGGCAAGTGGACCGTTTCGTGAACATGGCGCAGGAGATTCTCGATTTCAGCCGCGGCGTGAGCTCCACGAACATGCAGGATCTCGACTTCGCTGAAGTAATGAACAGTGTGCTCGATTTCATTGAGAAAGACCTCACGAAGAACAACATCCAGTTGATTCGCAAGGCGGCATTCAGCGGCATGGTGAAGCTCGACCAGGATAAAATGATACGCGTGTTTTACAACATCGCCAGCAATGCGCGGGATGCCATGCCCAATGGCGGTTCGCTCACGGTTGTCACAGCGCCGAACGACGGCTTTGTGAAAGTCGAATTTATCGATTCGGGTACCGGTATGCCGGAAGAAGTGAAGAAGCGGATCTTCGAGCCGTTTGTGACTCACGGGAAGAAACACGGAACGGGCTTAGGCATGGCAATCGTCAAGAAGGTTGTTGATGACCATAACGGAAAAATTGAAATCGACAGTGAGATGGGCAAGGGTACAACAATCCGAATACAGATTCCCGCGAAAACGTAAGTACTTCCTCTCTGCATCACTCTCCGTTCACTTCCCCTCGTGCGACCGTTACCGAGTATCCGTACTTTTAAAAAAGAAAATAAAAACCCGTCTCAATAATACCTCCGCTTGTCATTCCCGAATGCTTTTATCGGGAATCTTCCGAAGGAATCCCTTCGGGACAGCAGCTGGATGCCCGCTTACAACCTGCCTGCCGGCAGGTAGGTCTCCGGGCATGACAGGCTTTTTATTTGAGATTGGCTCTATTCACATTTCACACTGAGGAGCACACACTATGGATGTTCAACAACAACACGCGTCCGGACCGCTCCGCCAGCGGCTTGTACGGTGGCGGGAAATATTTTTCACACAGAAATACCGCTTCGATTTAGGGCAATCTTTCCTGGTTATTGTCAATTTCACGTTGCTGATCATCACGGCGAGCGATAAGCTTTCACTCTTTCTTGGCATCCCGCGCCTGCGTTCCCTGATTTTATTAATCGTGCCGGTCGGTTTTCTCGGCGTTTGGCTCTTTGGGTATTTTATGGATAAGGTCGTGCGGGCGGCACAGATGGCTGAGCGCCAATCCATGAAGCGGAGTGAAGTGTGGACGCGCCACAACGAGCAGATGAACCGGATCGAACGCGAGTTAAGCGATGTAAAAGCGTTGCTACAACAGCAGAACAGGGGATAAAAAAACGCGCGGTACACAATATGTGTACCGCGCGTTTTAAGAAATACCAACTGCTTACTCTAGAAGAGCATCAGGCTAATTACGTGCCACGCCAGCAATATGCCAACTGCGGCTCCGATGCCGGTGCCCGCCGACTTGCCCGTGATTTTGCCCAACCCAATACCCACCACGACAGCCTGCCAGAGTGAAAACAACTCAATCTTGGAAAGAATTTTGTGAGTCGTATTCATCGGGTCAAACTCAGAGAGAACGGCAAGCGATGCGGCCGGAGAGGCGAACATGGAATTCAAGCCAAGGATCATCAGAGAAGTAACAACCGACCCTAACACGCCTATCCACGAGGCTGTGCCGTACATCGCGAGGTATGTCCCGTAGCCGTGAGCTCCCCCTAGTGCGAACCTGCCGATGAGCCAGAGGAACAATGTGCCGATAAAATACATCAAGCAGATGCCGACGCCGACGAAGATTGCTCCGAAGACGGCAAACAACGTGCCCATTTGTTCCATCCCGCGAATTTGTTGATCGGCTTGGGCTTGTGTCATGTTGCCTTTATCCACTTGCTCCTGCATGGCTTTGCGCTGCATCTCAACGATTTGTCCTCTGAGCGTATCGTTCGTCGAGATAACAAACGAGAGTACGGTCGCCAGCAGCAACGCCACGAGCAGCGGCACAAGCCAGAGGCTTGTTTTCGACTCCATGGTGGTGATGCCGTCAAACGCTTCCCCGGGCGAGGAGAAGACGTTTGTGATGCGGGCGCCGAGGGACAGTGTCTCCGCAGCGGCTTGTTGTTGTTCTTCCATAAGCATCTCCTTCTTTAAGATGAGTGGTATGTTGAAGGCATGATTTTCGGTGCTGCACGGACAACTACAAAAAGTGCCTGAAAATCTTACGAAAGGCTTGGGCTGAAGTTACAGAATTCTTTGGAAAGAAAAAAACAAGCCGGGAAATGGTTGACATTCCTGCCTTAAATGAATATATTCGAAAGCCTTAGGGAGATGAGCTTAGTCATCACCGCCCTGCCGGTTGCCCCACCTGCAGCATGCACGGAACCTCATGGCACGTCCCAATACAACAAATATCCTGAAATGGCAAGCGAAATAGACGAACAACGACAAAAAGTAGAAGAGCTCAAACGCAAGATTCTTGAGCAAAAGCGCAAAGTTGCCTCAGGTGCAACCGCCGAAGCCGATGAGAAGAAGAAAGCGGAAGAGGCGAAGCGCGCCGCGGAGGAAAAAGCCAAGCAAGAGGCTGCAGAAAAAGCACGCCGCGCCGCAGAAGAAGCGAAACGCAAAGCTGAAGAGGAGAAGCAACGGAAGCTCGAAGAAGAACAGCGTCAGAAAGAAGAAGAACAACTTAAAGAAGAAGAACGCAGGCGCCATGAAGAAGAGAAGAAGCGCAAGCAGGAAGAGGAAATAAAACGCAAGCTTGAGCAGGAAGCGCTCCGCAAAGAGCAGGAGGCGATGCGGGCGAAGGAAGATGAAACCCGCAAGCGCCTGGAAGAAGAAGCCCACCAGAAGCTCGAAGAAGTCCGCAAGATGGCTGACGAGATCGAGCACCGGCGAGCGGAACAGGAAAAGGTCGCAAAGGAGGAGGAGAAGCGCAGGCGACAGGAGGAAGATGAGCGGAGGAAGAAGTTCGAGGACGAGAAGCGCAAGTTGGCGGACGAGCGCCGCTGGCTGGAAGAAGAAATGAGCAAGCTTGTGACCGAGCGAAAAGCGATTGAAGAAGAGCGGAAGAAAGTCGCTAACAATAAGTCCGAGGAAACGTCCGGCGCACGAAACGATGCGTACGCCCAGGCGCTGCGACTGGCATGGGCGAACGGCGAAGTGAGCGAGGATGAAGCGGCATTGCTCGCCGCATTGCGTCCCGGACTCGGCATTTCCGACCAGGTGCATGCAAGCCTGGAGCAGGAAATCCAGCTTGAGATTTATCTGCAAGCCATTGTCGATGGTTGGAAAAACGGCTCCATCACACCGGAAGATTCCGAGAGCCTCGACCTCATGCGCGAAAAATTCAACATTTCCGCCGAAGAGCATCTCCGCCTCGAAAAACAGGTACGCCGAGAGATTTTGAAGCACAAAGCGTAATTCCACTCCCCAAAGAACCCGTCATCCTGAGCCCTGAGCTTGTCGAAGGGAGAGCAGGCACGAAGAAAAACCACTCCTACAAGCTTCAAGCCTTCCCTCGCTTAATCTCAAGAAATCATTTCCATTCTTGCAGTTGCCGTTATACCCCCAACGTGCTCCTCAGCACAGCCCGTACTCCGGGAAAAATTGACAATCCTCCTATTTAGAGATATATTCGTAGTGCAACAATCTCCCCGATTTTCGTTTTCACCC
>JAKEEG010000051.1 GCA_022616555.1 Ignavibacteriota bacterium
CAAGTGAGCGCAATTATGAAATCACGAATTCAGATAATTTGTATACTCGCGTTATCCCTCCTCGCGGCTCAACAGGCCGTCGCGCAGAAAGTCGTCTCTATCAAAATCGATGGCGCGATTAACCCAGCCGTATCCGAGTTTATTCACAACAGCCTGAAATATGCAGAACAGGAAAATGCCGAATGCCTAATTATCCAGCTTAATACGCCAGGCGGACTGTTAAAATCCACTCGCGTGATCGTCAGCGATATCCTCGAAGCAAAAATCCCTGTCATCGTGTACGTCTCCCCTGCCGGTTCGCAGGCAGCCTCCGCCGGAGTTTTCGTAACGCTGGCGGCAAACCTCGCCGTGATGGCTCCCGGCACCAACATTGGCGCGGCTCATCCGGTATCACTTGAAGGACAAATGGATTCGGTGATGACGGAAAAAGCGACGAACGATGCCGCTGCATTTATTCGCTCCATCGCGGAAAAACGAAAACGCAACCTCCTGTGGGCAGAGGAAGCGGTGCGCAATAGCATCTCCATTACAGAAACCGAAGCGTTAGAGGAAAAGGTCATCGATTTCGTAGCGAAAAATTTGGACGAAGTATTGGAGAAAGCAAATAACATCTCCGTTGAAACATCATCCGGTACAGTTGTCTTACAAACGACTAATGCAACGATCGAACAAATCGAAATGAGCTTCAGTGAGAAACTGTTGGATATCCTGAGTGACCCAAACATCGCATATATTCTCTTCATGCTAGGGGTCTATGGGCTGATGTTTGAGCTCTACAATCCCGGCTCGATTCTTCCCGGAGTTGTTGGAGTGATTAGCTTGATTCTCGCATTTTATTCACTCCACACATTGCCGGTGAATTACGCGGGTCTCGCACTCATAATCTTTGCAATTATCTTGTTCCTCGCGGAAATTAAAATCACTAGTTATGGTATGTTGACTGTCGGTGGCGTCATTTCCCTTATCCTTGGGTCGATGATGCTTATCCGGTCGGAATCGGGTTTGGAGTTCATTGAGATTTCTTGGAGTCTTATAATTTCTAGCGCCGCGTTGACGTTACTCTTCTTCATGTTTGTGATTGGGTTTGGGATTAAGGCACAAAGCCGCAAGCCGACAACCGGCAAGGAAGGAATTGTCGGTGAAACGGGCGAAGCATTGACCGCCCTCAATCCGACCGGTAAAGTTCGCGTACACGGGGAAATTTGGGATGCAGAAACGATGTCTGGAAAAATCGCCAAAGGAGAGCGCGTGCGTGTCGTGGCGATGGAACACTTAAAACTTCGCGTTGAACAAACTCAATAAGGGCATATACGTATGTGCCCTCTTACATCCGAAAGGAACACTCTATGAATGCTGCGACTGCAATACTTGTCATGGCCGCATTTTTCGGCCTCATTGTTCTTATCAATGCGATACGGATTCTTCGTGAATATGAACGCGGTGTTGTCTTCCGTCTTGGTCGTCTCATCGGAGTTAAAGGCCCCGGGCTTATTTTCCTTTGGCCATTTATCGATAAAATGGTAAAAGTCAGTCTACGTACTGTTGTGATGGATGTACCGCCTCAGGATATCATCACGAAGGACAACGTCTCTTTAAAAGTCAACGCAGTCGTTTATTTTCGTGTTATGGAGCCTGAACGGGCTATCGTAGAGGTGGAAAACTTCCTCTTTGCAACGTCACAGCTTTCTCAAACGACGCTGCGAAGCGTGATCGGACAATCCGAATTGGACGATCTGTTAGCCGAGCGCGAGAAAATCAACGCACAGTTGCAGAAGATCATCGACCACCAGACTGAGCCGTGGGGCATTAAAGTGTCTAACGTCGAGGTGAAACACATAGACTTGCCGCAGGAAATGCAGCGCGCGATGGCGAAGCAAGCGGAAGCCGAACGTGAGCGTCGTTCGAAAGTAATCGCGGCTGAAGGTGAATTCCAGGCGGCTCAGAAGCTTTCGGATGCGGCGCAGATCCTCGCGGAACAACCTAGCGCTCTGACATTACGGTACTTGCAGACGCTGCGCGAAATCGCCACGGAAAATAACTCGACGACGATCTTCCCCGTTCCAGTCGATATTCTCAGGCCATTTCTGGAAGCAAGCGGCGAAAAGTAGCAATGCGAGAACATCAGAACAGAATTCATGAACATCCTCCTCCACGGACATAATCCGCTTGAGTATGTTGTTGCCGTCCATCAGGTGAACGACACAACCGTACGGGTGTATCGACGGGAGAATGGGAAGATTTCGCAAAGCGACGCGGAATTCTTCCCGTTCATGTTTATCGCAAGCGAGCACTACCTTGAGGGGTACCCAAAAAAACACTGGATAAAAAAACTTGAGGGTAACAACTACTACCAGTACCTCGCTGTGTTTCCGCGCTGGTCGGACTTGTGGGATGCGGTTCGGCATGCACTCCGAACATACAATAAGTCAGCACAGAAGAGAATCGACAATTACACAGAAGCCGAATTCATTTTACTCCGTGCAGATCCAGTAAGTCAGTACCTGATGCAGTCCGGTATCACGTATTTCAAAAACATGGCGTTCAATGACGTGCATCGTTTTCAACTTGACATCGAGACCTACTCCAAAGAGTACAAGTTCAGCAATCCCCGCAAAACCGAAGACCGGATTATTCTGATCACCGTTTCTGATAACCGCGGCTGGGAAGAAATCATCGACGGCAAAAAGCTCGGCGAGCAGGAAATGCTCACAAAGCTCGTTTTTCTCATACTCGAAAAGGACCCGGATGTTATTGAAGGGCACAATATTTTTGGCTTCGACCTTCCTTACATTCTTAAGAGGTGCGAACTCCATGGTGTCGAATTTGCCATCGGACGTGACGGGAGCAACCCACGGACAATAACCGCAAGGCCAGCGTCATCAGACCAAGACTCTGCAATTCTCGCATACGATGTTAACGGACGGAATTTCGTAGATACGTTGCTCCTTGTCCAGACATACGATTTCTCCGCAAGGACATTGGAGAGTTTTGGATTAAAGTATCTGGCACAACACTTCGGCTTTGCGTCTGAGAAGCGAGTGTATATCCCGGGCAACAAAATCTCTTGGCATTGGGACAATGACTCTGCAAAACTGCGTGACTACGCCTTAGACGATATCCGCGAAACGCGTATGCTCAGCGAACATCTCTCGCCGAGTTATTTTTACCTCGCGCAAGTATGCGGACTTCCCTACTCGTTTCTGTCGCGTTCAGGCTCCACAGCAAAAATCGAGTCGCTTCTACTCAGAGAATACCTGCGGCAAAAACATTCTGTCCCGAAACCGACACCCGGAGTACAAACAACAGGCGGATATTCGGATATTTTTGTCACCGGTGTGCTTTCCGATATTATCCATGCTGACGTTGAATCGCTGTACCCGTCTATCATAGTTAGTAAATCCATCACGCCGCGGTACGACGAACTGAAAATCTTCCCCACTTTATTGAAAGACTTGCTTACCATGCGGCTTGAAGCAAAAAGAGCAATGCGTGAAGCACGCGAGCCTCTCTCACGGAGCAAATTTGACGCGCTGCAATCATCCTACAAAATTCTCATTAATTCATTTTACGGCTATCTGGGTTATAACCGTGGTTTATTTAGCGATTTTGAGCAGGCCGACGTTGTCACAACAACAGGCCAAGCATTATTGCGTCACATTATGAAGCAGGTCGAAGTTTACAACGGCACAGTTATTGAAGTTGATACTGACGGCTTGTACTTCGTGCCGCCAGATAACGTGAAAGGAGAACAGCAAGAAACAGCGTTCGTGACGCGCCTCTCGAACTCTCTACCGGAGGGAATTACACTGGCATATTCGGGACGTTATAGCAAAATGCTCAGCTACAAGAAGAAGAATTATGCACTGCTGGACAATGCCGACCGCATCACCATTAAAGGAAGCTCGCTCACAGCGAGAAGCCTTGAGCGTTTCATCCGCCAGTACCTGCGCCAGTGTATCGAGTGTCTCCTCCATGAAAACCTCGCAGGGCTGCACTCACTGTACGTTTCTTATGTAAATGAAATCAGAAACCACGGCATCGACGTGTATGATTTCTGCAGAACGGAAAATCTGCGCGATCCGATTGAGGTATATACTGCGGAGATCGCAGCAGGCAAACGGAAACCGGCGGCTGCGTATGAGGTCGTCAAGCGGGCTGGGATACCCGTTCGGCAGGGGGAATCAATTTCCTATTACGTGACGGGTTCTCACCCTGGCGTAAAGCTTATCGATAATTCAAAACCGGCTGAAGAATGGGACCGAAATTTTCCAGATGAGAACGTCGGGTATTATCTTTCCCGTCTTGACGACGCGTCGGAAAAGTTTGAAGTATTTTTTGTACCGGAGGATTTCAAAAAAATATTCTCTGTTGATGATTTATTTGGATTTTCACATCAGGGCATCAGCATCCTGCGACGGGTGGTAGAACCCGAGAGGCTGACAACATCTGAGACGAATGATGACGAGAAAGACGGGTTTGGCATTTGGCTGGATAATCCGGATAACGAAAAAACATCGGAATGACAGCCACTTTCATTCAACCGGGACTTCCGAACAGTTTGCCGCAGAAGTTGAACTTGCTTTTTATTTCAACGAATTGTATACTCGCTACGTAATTCACCACACCGTTTTTGTTTCATCAATTGTTGTGGCTTCACCTTTGTTCTCGTTAAAGATGAGTCTCAGCTGAACAACAAAGTCGCAAGAACGGTTTCTCGTTACTGCGACTTTTTGCTTTTTGAGAGACAAAAATTTGGTGTCGTTGTTTAACAATACAAAGGGTTAACTTTATGGAAAAAGGTACAGTCAAATGGTTTAATAATGCAAAGGGTTACGGCTTCATCAAGCGCAGCACCGGTGAAGACGTGTTCGTGCATTATAAATCCATAGCCGGCGAAGGCTACAAAACCTTGAAGGAAGGTGAAAATGTAGAATTCGACGTGGAGCAGGGACCGAAGGGCCTGCAGGCTGTCAACGTCACCAAAGTCTAATTCTTTGCCTCTCAAAAAACGCATCCCGCACAAACCGAGTCGGTGCGGGATGCGTTTTTCACTTGTTGTCACTAACCCTCCCGAAGGTTTGAAACCTTCGGAAAGTTCTTTCAACTCGGCTGCAAATCTTTCCGGTGATCCTTTGCCCAATCGCGAATGTATGCTACAATGTCGTTTGTCGATGCACCGGGTGTAAATATTTCTCCGACTCCAATTTTCTTCAACTCGGCGATATCCCCAGCAGGAATAATACCACCTCCAAATAATAACACGTCGTCCATTCCCTGCTCTTTCATCAACTGCAACACGCGCGGGAAAAGCGTCATGTGGGCTCCGCTGAGAATGCTTAATCCTATAGCATCGACGTCTTCTTGCAATGCAGCTTGTACAATCATTTCCGGAGTCTTTCGGAGTCCGCTGTAGATGACTTCCATGCCCGCATCTCTGAGCGCCGCTGCGACAACTTTGGCGCCGCGGTCGTGGCCGTCCAGCCCGGCTTTACCGACAAGTACTCGAATTTTTCGTTCCACGTACTACCTCACGTTGTTGGTTTCAAGCTTCTTCACGAAAGCAAGCAACTCGCGATAAAACCGTGAAAGAGGAAAACCCATAACATTATAAAAACATCCATTCACTTTTTCAACAAAAACAGCACCATAATCATCTTGTATGCCGTATGCACCCGCTTTATCCATCGGCGAGCCTAGTGCAACATAACGATTTATTTCCTCTTTACCAAGCTCCCGAAATCTCACCCGTGTCCGTTCAGCTCCGGAAACTTTTTTGCGTGTACCAGCATCTATCAGTACAAAACCTGTATAGACTGAGTGTTCTCTCCCACTTAATTTGTGTAACATTGTACGAGCTTCGTTCTTACTGCGCGGTTTACCGAGGATCTTGTTATCCAGCACCACAATGGTATCAGCACCGATAATGATTCCTTGCTTAGCGATGCGCAACGTATCCCTGGCTTTTTCCAACGCGATACGCTTGACATTAGCAGACGGGGATTCAGACAACCGAATCTCTTCCTCTACTCTGCTCGGCCGCACTGTGAATGTCAAGCCGATTTGCTTCAAGAGTGTTCTTCGCCGAGGAGAAGCGGACGCGAGGATAAGTGGGGGAAGTTTCATGTTATTAATCTGTCACGGGCAAAAACAAAAAAAGCGATAACACGTATCGCTTTTCAACGGTCACAAAGAAAAAATTATGTCTACCGGAACATCGCCTTAATGCTGCCCCACGTGCGCTTGGCAGCAGAGGTCAGGCCTGAGTAACTCGTTTGGTAGGTAATCGTCTCAGCAACATTACCATCCTCGTTGACCGCTTCGATTTTATACTCGAGGAAGCGCTCGGCCGTCTTAAAAATTCCTGTATCTTCCAACGAATAGGAGCTTGCAGCTCCCTTCGCCGAAATGACAACGTCGCTCCTCACTTGCGCCCACGGTCCCCAAACGCCTGATTGTAGTTCACGTCGACGAACGACAAAATACTTAACACCGCTCTCGTCGGCAGTCCGCCACGTGATGCTTGTTCCCCTCCCTTCAGCCTTGTCAAAAATCGTCCCTGCCTCCAACAAAGAAGGAACAACGAACACGGCACACAGGAAAAATAGGACACGTTTCATACGCGGTGTAATATAGGTTCCGCGAAATTAAAACACAAGTACTTTTTTAAAAGCCATGACTTAAGCTGTAGTAAAAATACCCTCACTTTATAGCAAAAAATGAACGATTTGGCACTCAACCCGCATGTTGCTCTTTTACTTTTTGGGGTCTAAACACTACATCTGAAAGCTCAGATACGAGCAGCCCAACCACAATAAGTCCTCCGCCTACCATTCCCAACGAGCCAATCATTTCATCCAACACAATATAGGCGATGATGGCGGCAAAGACGGGCTCTACTGAAAAGATCACAGCCGCACGAGTGGGTGTGGTTTCCTTTTGATATTTTGTTTGGACAAATAAGGCTATTACAGTCGCGAAAACCGCAAGATATGCAAGGGCGCCGTAAAGTTCAAAAGCCGGAACGAATCTTGATTCTTCAAGGAATATCGCACCAATTGCACCGCCCACTATCGATACGAGAAACTGAGCGAACGTCAGTTGTGCGGCATCATACTTACTTCCGTAAATATCGAGGTAAACGATATACAACGCCCAACTGAGCGCACACCCCAGCGTCAGCCAGTCTCCGGTATTCATCCCGGAGCCTTCCGGCGAAGTCAAGAAATACAGTCCAATGGTGACCAAGGCGACACCGATGACATTGCCAATTTTCGGCATTCTCTTCTCAATGACCACCTGGCAAATTGGGGTGAGCACGACTAACATTCCCGTGATAAACGCGGATTTAGATGCTGTAGTGTACTGCAATCCCATCGTTTGCACCGAAAAGCCGACGAAGAGCAGGAATCCGAGAAAACCTCCTTTGAGAAGCACTTCCCGGTTAAGTTTTAAAACGTGGGGCTGAAACAAGATAAAAATAATCGCTGCGAGGGAAAACCTTAAAGCAACATAGAGAAACGGCGAGATGCTTTCGAGAGCGCCTTTTGTAACAACAAATGTGCTGCCCCAAATGAGCGTAATGGAAAAGAGGAGTAATTCGGCTTTGGCGCGGGCTTTCACGAACAAACTTTCAAACAATGTTTGGGGTAGCTTCGGTTAGGCACTTTGCGCTACGCATCAACGCTGGACGCAGGATACACAGTAAAGAGCTTCCCCCACTGAGAATTCTTGAGCCATTTAGAAAAGACGCGTCGGTCTTTGAGAGGCCAGCGGTAATAGTCATGGTAGAATTCCGAGCCGAAGATAAAGAAATTCACCAGCGGCGTGCGAAAGAAGAGATTCTGAAATTTCCTGAGCGGGCTAAACCAGAGTAAGTCCCCAACCATGCTCGCACCGTTATCGCCGACAGAAAACTTCCAGTTGACTCGTGAAATATCCTCTCCTACAACCTTGATGGAGCGGACATCCCCACACCCAAGCCCGCGCTCGTGAGCAAGATTGATATATTTGATGCTGAGAGGGTCAAACCCCATCATTTTCGCGGCAACGGCGTCAATCGCCACCTGGTCTGCGCTCGCGAGGATGACATTTTTCTCTTCCGGAAACATTGTCCGTGGACCGGGGCCGTTGCCTGCGGTTGTTCCGTCCATCACGGCGAAGATGCCTGGGTGAATTTCTTTTTGAATTGCAAGCAAGTCAACAAGCGTTTCATGGATCCATGAATGGGTAAAATGCCGGTGCGTATGCAACAATCCGCCAAAAGCATTTTTCATCGCGCCTGTTGTGGTTGTGTAAATGTGGCATTTTACCGTTGGCAGGTGGACAATGTTCTTTCCGAAGAAGTAATCCGGGATGCGAATGCCCTCGGGATAAATCTGGTCAAGTACAAGCAACGAGGTTTTCGGCCTATACTCTACCCACGACATATCCCCTTCCTTAAAATTGAACAGGACTGGTATGCCGTATTTCTTAAATAGCGGTTTGTACTTGTTCAGATCTTCGCCCTTGAAGGCATCCGTTACCACGGTCATGTTCTGGACACAAGTAATATCTTTATATCCAGAGTTCCTCAACCCTTGTATCGTCCCTTCCATCTGCCAAGGCGTAGTGTTAGCACC
>JAKEEG010000052.1 GCA_022616555.1 Ignavibacteriota bacterium
GCTCGGATATCACTCGCCGGTTGACTTCGAACAATTACACTCTTAACTTCGTGTCCAACTTTTCGGGGAAAGATCATTCTATTGCCTGTAAGGAACATATGCGACTGTCCCCCTCCATGAAGGGATTAAGGGGGAGGGAAAACATTTCCCGAACAAAGAAGTAACAAAAAACTTCTCACCTGCAAAAAAAAGTTGCTCAGCAAAGCAGACATAAAACCTGCGCCCTTATTGACCGATATCTCGCTATTACATTTTCCACCATTTCTTTAACGCTGTTTTAATTTTTTTATAATTTTTCTCTTGACAAATTAAATTGAGTGTATTATACTTGTTTACATTTATAAAGTAACGCTGAATCACACGCAGACGGTCGAATGACCGCAAGAAGAGCTCTCTTGCGATCAGGCAGAATGACCATATCTGCGGCATCCGCGTGAATCCGCGAAATCAGCATTATCCTAACCCCACATAGGGGCTGTCCCTACCGGGGTTCGCTGTAGGAGCCACACGACGCAAGCCCGCCCTGTACATCAGGTGTCGGACTTGGGCTTCTGAACCCCATGAGCCTGTTCCGCAGCTTGCAAGGCGGAAAGGGCCGAGCGGACAAGTCAGTTCTTTTAACATCCTCGGTGCGACGCCCCTTCCGGTTAGGAACTCTAGAAGAAAGGAGGTAAGTAGAAAGTAGATAAGTAAAAGAAACATAACGACACCTGAACGCCCCCTGTCCCCTAAGCATTAGGGGACGCGACCGTCTTGTGGTCGCACGGGTTCTATCTTTTCGCGGACAAGCCACCGAAATCGAAGAAGTGTGCGCGTGGGTCCCCCTCTCCCTCCTATGGGAGAGGGCCGGGCAAGGTCTGCTCTTGTCTTCGTGAGTAAGCCTCCGAAATCGAGGAGGTGTGCGCGAGAAACCATTTTTGCTCTTTTATGAGGAACGATGCTGCGATGACCTTTGCCTTTGCGCGAAGAAAACCGAAATCGATGGTGTGCACTGTGGGGTAATAACGTATGAAATGGCACGCTCGTTTAATGTCCCCCTCCTCGAGGGGGATTAAGGGGGAGGAATTTTCACTCTTTGTACATTGGCCGCCGAAATCGAAGAAGTGTGCGCGCGGATCCCCCTCTCCCTCCTATGGGAGGGCGCCGGGGAGAGGGTAATAAAAACCTCCCTCCGTAAGGGGGATAGACGGGGAGGAATAAACTTAAGAAAGTGACTCAGCGAAGCGACTATAAAAAATTCTATAAAACTAATATCAAGGAGCAACATTATGCAAACACCACAAAACAACAACACCCCGCCTGCCAAAAAACACAGGCCGCGTTCCCTGGCGCGCAAGCATCGAAACATCGCCGAGTATCTCACACACGACGACATCCCCGCCGCTCTCGACCTCTTCCGCCGCCGCATCAGCGGTGGCAGCACCCGCGCCGCGAGGTATGTGCTCGACCTCTATTTCGGAAAGCCTGCTGCCGGCAAGCCTGCACCTCCTTCCGCACCATCCGCGCCAAACGTTAGGCTGACGGACGACTTCCTCAACCAGCTGTCAGAAAAATACTTCCCTAAACCGAAAGCGTAGATGGCACTCGTTGTGATTTTTCCTTAATTGTGCCTGTTCTTTGACATATCGATATTTCCTTGAATACCACCCCACCTTGCCGTATATTTTCCAGCGATGGAATTGCTTTTGCATTTGTGCGAAAGCAACCGAAATCGAGGCGGTATGCGAGAGCAAGCTATTACGTTGGGGTGCAAGCGCTTGGCTGTCCCCCTCCACGAGGGGGATACAGGGGGAGGAAAAACAAAACCATTTAGCAAATGACTACCTTCGAGCAACACATCATGAAATACACACGCGATGGATTCCCGACTAAAGCATTCGGGAATGACATATTGATTTTAGCGTTCGCGATCATTTCCCTCCTCACCGGCTGCAGCCGCACAGACGCGCCCGACCCGCTCGACAAATCCCAATGGGCGGGAAGCCAATCCTGCCAGACGTGCCACGAGCTTCAATACTCAAGCTACATGAAAACCGGCATGGGCAAAAGCTGGATGCATTACGACCCGGCGGAGATGGCAAAAATCCTCCCGAAGCCCGTCACCGTGTACCACGAGCCTTCGGACTACTTCTACGAAGCCTCGCTCCGCAACGGCAAAGTGGTAATGCGGGAATACCGCAAGGAAAGAAACAACATCACGCACGAGCTGGAATTTACTGCGGCATATCAAGTGGGCAGCGGCAACAACACCATCAGCTTCATCATGGATCACAACGGGTATTTGTTTGAAATGCCGCTCACGTGGTACACGCGCAAGCGTATCTGGGATATGAGTCCGGGCTACCTTGAAAACAACCGGCGATTCTTCCGCCCCATCAACGAAACGTGCATGAACTGCCACAACGCCATAAGCCCGGTGACGCCGCAGACGGAGAATCACTTTAAGGAGGTCGAGCTTGGCATTGCGTGCGAAACTTGCCACGGCGCGGGCAAGCAACATGTGGAGGTGGCGACAAACGACAAGGACAATAAGGAGGAAATCCGCAGCACGATCATCAACTCCATGCACTGGGACCGCGAGTTGCAGATGGACCTCTGCCAGCGCTGTCATTTGGAAGGGCTGACGGTGTGGAACGACAAGCAGACGGCGGACAGGGTGGATTACCGCAAGCCGCTCACTGCGCACAAGGCAGTGTTCGTTTCCAATATCTCGGATGAAAGTACAACGGAATTCAGCATTGCCTCGCAGGCAGATCGTTTGCGGAAGAGCGAGTGCTTCAAGCAGAGCGGCACAATGACGTGCACAACGTGCCACGACCCTCACCGAACCTCAACGGCAATGTCCGCACAGGAGTTTAACTCCACATGCCAGTCATGCCACAAGGACGCGGAAAAGCATACGCTCTGCTCATTCAGCGAGACGAACAATAATTGCATCAGCTGTCACATGAAGGTCGGCGGCACGAGCGATATCCCCCACGTGCTCTTTACGGACCACTACATCCGCCGCACGATTGATGATCCTCCGGAGTCAGCGCACACTCCCCCGGAGGCTGCGCCGACACTGATACCGATGCTCTGGTCCGAAAAATACCCTGAACAGCAATTGCAGAAAGGTCTGGCGTATTTTCAGTATTTCCAAACCGAGTATAACGCGCCCGAGTATGTGGATAGCGTGATTGCCTTCATCACTTCCGCCGCACGACAAGGCACCCAACGTTCCGACGGCGAAGACGGCTATGCACTCTCTGTCGCTTATTTGCTCAAAGCGGATTTCTCCAATGCCGCCGCCGCGGCGGAGCGTGCAACAGCTCGCAATGCCAACCATGCCCGCGCATGGTACATCTTAGCTGAAGCAAATACCGCGCTCGGGAGGACGGCGGCGGCAATCAACGCCTATAACAAAGGGATTCAAGCTCAGCCGCTTCTGCTGGAAAATTCCCTCGGACTCATGCGCTCTCACCTTGCTGAGAAACGCTACCCCGAAGCCATTGCGCTCGGCGAATCCATCTTGCAAAAGGATTCGTTGACATACCCGAATGCGCACTTCCAATTGGGCGAGGCGTACCAGCTCTCCGGCAGGCTTGAGCCGGCGCGCAGCGCGTATAAACGCGCAATCTCACTCGACCCGGATTATATCGATGCGCGCATGGGGCTTGGCACCGCATACCTGCGCGACAAGCAATGGGCGCGCGGGCTGCAGGAGTTTGACCGCATCCTCACCAGTCTCCCGGAATACATCCCGGCGCTGATGAGTAAAACCATCGCGCTCGCCAACTCTGGTAGGCGCGCAGAAGCTCTTTCGGTTGTGCAAAAAATTCTTCAAATCGACCCTAACAACGAAAACGCTAAGGCAATGGTGAGGGAATTGTTTGGGGGCAGGAATTAAGCATGCAATCTTGAATCTTTGAACTGTACAAAACACAACGACCCCATTGCTGGGGTCGTTGCAGTTTCTAACATGACTGTAAAATTTAGACCGCTTCTTTTTTATGCTGTGGAGTTGTATCGAGATGTTCTTCAATCAGTTTGAGCAGTTCTGCTTTGCCGTCGCCGGAGACAATCGAAAACGGCACGATACCGCGGCAGCTGCCTTCGGTCAAATTGCTCTTGAAGCGCTCCTTGTAGCCTTCGATCTGCTTGAGAAGCTTGCTGTGCGGAAGCTTGTCGGCTTTCGTCAGCACGAGCAGGTAGGGAACCTCGTAGTATTCGAGCCAGTCCATCATCATCAGGTCGAGCGGCGTCGGCTCTTGCCGCGAATCGATCAGTTGCATGCCGATGGCGATAGGGTCGCCGCGCTTCAGGAAGTCTTCGATGAGGCGCTTCCATCCCGCTCGCATCTGCTCAGGCACTTTGGCGTAGCCGTAACCCGGCAGGTCGACAAAGTAAAAGCTGTTGTTGATGATGTAGTAGTTGATCTCCCGCGTTTTCCCCGGCGTTGCACTGGAGCGCGCAAGGTTCTTCCTGTTGCACATTTTGTTGAGCAGGGACGATTTGCCCACGTTCGACCGCCCGATGAACAGCACCTCGCGGAGCTGGTTCTTCGGAAGCTGGCGAAGGTCGGCGACACCTTGCAAAAATTCAGCAGAAACAATTTTCAACATTGCATTCTCCTCTCCATGGTAATACAACCGATGCAACAATCGTGTGCCGCGATGGACTTGGGAACGCGACAACTAGCTTTGAGCCGCAGCCTGTTCAGTCTGGGCTTCTTGCTCTTTCTTCGCTTTCTCTTTGTCCGCCGCTTTCTTTTTCACTTTGGCGGCAGCTTTCGCGCTGGCTTTTTCGATGTTGGCTGCGTTATAGTCCACCAGCTCAATCAGCGCAATGTGGGCGCCGTCGCCGTAGCGCTGTCCCAATTTTACGACGCGCGTATAGCCGCCGGCTCGGGTGGCAACTTTGGGGGCAACGTCATTGAATAACGTGGTAACCGCCTGGCGGTCGCGTAAGAACGAAAATACCTCGCGACGCGCATGGACGTCTTTCACCTTGCCGTCGCCTTCGCGCTCCACCGCCCGCTTCGCGCGGGTGATCAGTTTTTCGACGACGCGGCGCGTTTCTTTCGCTTTCGCTTCTGTCGTCCTGATTTTTTTGTGCTGGATGAGCGAAACGCTCAGCGCCGACAATGTTGTCCGGCGGTGGCTTCTCGTTCTTCCTAATTTGCGGCCTACTTTTCCGTGTCGCATAACTCAGGTATCCTTGTGGTATCACATCTGCGACGCACCTTGAAGGTGCTTCGCAGGTCATCATCAATTAATTACTGTCCTTCAAATACTTGTCAACGTCCATGCCGAAACTCAAGCCTAATTCATCTACGATTGCGGACAACTCTGCCAGCGATTTCCTTCCGAAGTTACGGAACTTCAGCAACTCCGACTCGCTCCGCCGCACCAAATCCGCCAGCGTTTTAATGTTTGCCGAACGCAGGCAATTGTGTGAACGAACGGAAAGCTCCAGCTCATCCACGGACATCATCAGGTTTTTCCTGACGCGGGAGACTTCCGCCTCTTGTTCGCTTTGCGGCTTTTCGGCTTCCGGCTCTGCGCCGAAATTGATGAACAATTGCACATGGTCGCGCAAAATTTTTCCGGCGTGTGTTACTGCCTCTTCCGCGCTTAACGAGCCGTCGGTTTCAATCTCAAGGATCAGTTTCTCAAAGTCCGTCTGCCCGCCAACGCGCGTCGTCTCAACGAAGTACCGCACATTCTGGATCGGCGAAAAAATCGAATCGATGGCAATCATGCCGATCGGCTGGTCGGAGGCTTTGTTTTCCTCGGCGACGGAATACCCTCTCCCCCTGCCCAAACGAAGCTCGAGTTCAAAATCCGCTTCTTTGTTCAGTGTCGCGATGTGCACGTCCGGATTGAGGACCTCAATTTCGCTCGAAGCCTTTTGGATATCGCCGGCGGAAAACTTCCCCGGTCCCTTCACAGCTACGGAGACCTTCGCTAACTTTTTGTTAATTGCTCTGATACGAACCTTCTTGAGGTTCAGAATCATGTCGGATACGTCTTCGACCACGCCTTTGATGGTCGAAAATTCATGCTGGACGCCGTCTACCCGGATGGCGCTGATGGCAGTACCGGGAAGTGACGACAACAAGACGCGGCGGAACGAGTTTCCGAGCGTAACGCCGAATCCCTTTTCCAGCGGCTGGACAACAAAACGCCCGAATGTCCGACTCTTAGATGAATCTTCTAGCTCAACTTTTTCAGGCATTTGAAGTACTGGATTGCTCATATTCTCTTTCCCTCCTCGAATAGTCGAGGACAAAATAGTGTGAACGGAACACCGTCGTTGCAGACCACCCGCAGACGACGAGGCGAACGATTACTTCGAATACAATTCGACGATCAGCTGCTCGTTCGCATTCAGCGGAACGTCCGGGCGCTCTGGTATCTGGAGGAATGTGCCCGTAAGCGTCGCTTTATCGAGGCTCAGCCACGGCAGCATGGCCGTGTCTTTCATACGCTTCATCGACGCATGAATCACATCGAGCTTTTTGCTCGCGTCTCGCACCTGTACAATGTCGCCGGATTTCAAGAGGTACGAAGGAATGTTGACCAAACCATTGTTGACCAGAATGTGGCCGTGAAGCACCAATTGGCGCGCGGCTTTCCGCGACGGGGCAAACCCCATACGATACACCACGTTGTCCAAACGGCACTCCAGGAACTTCACAAGCGTATCGCCCGTGCGGCCTGTTTGTTTCAACGCGCGCTCGTAGTAATTGCGAAACTGTCTCTCCAGCACGCCGTAAATGCGGCGGACTTTCTGTTTTTCGCGCAACTGCTGGCCGTACTCCGAAATCTTCTGCCGGCGGCTCTGTCCGTGCTGCCCCGGAGGATAACCGCGGCGGTCAACCGGGCATTTCTCGGTATAGCACTTTGTCCCTTTAAGGAACAACTTTTGTTTTTCACGCCTGCACAGTTTGCAGCTCGCGTCTATGTATCTTGCCATGCTTCTCCTGAATAATGAACTGTTACCACTTTACCCAATCAATCATCACTGAACAATCGTCCCCGTCAAAAAACGACGTGATGCAAAAAATGCACAATCGACAATCACTAAATCGACAATGGCCCTACACTCTCCTGCGCTTTGGGGGCCTGCATCCGTTGTGGGGAATCGGCGTTATGTCGCGAATTGCCGAAACTTCCAAACCCGCTTGCTGCAAGGAGCGCACTGCCGCTTCGCGCCCGGCGCCGGGACCTTTAATAAACACTTCGACTTTTCGCAAGCCGAGTTCGTGCGCTTCTTTCGCGGCGGCTTCGGCAGAGACCTGCGCGGCGAACGGCGTATTTTTGCGCGAGCCTTTGAATTGGTTCCTGCCCGCAGACGACCACGCAATCACGTTGCCGTACATGTCAGTCAGCGTCACGATGACGTTGTTAAACGTCGCTTTCACGAACGCTTTTCCGTTCGCGTCAACGTGGATTTTCTTTTTCTTTTTCGTTACCGGCGCTGTTGCTGGTTTCGCCAATGGAGCCTCCTTGATTCACAAAATGCTCTTAACTGGTGGGACAGACATTCCTGCCTGTCACCACGACAGGCAAGAGTGCCTGTCCTACTCATGTATCATTTTACTTTTTCTCGAGCGCCTTCTTCTTGCCGGCGACCGTCTTTCTCTTACCTTTGCGCGTGCGGGCGTTGGTGCGCGTGCGCTGGCCTCGCGCTGGAAGCCCCTTGCGGTGCCGCAAACCGCGATAGCTGCCGATGTCCATCAACCGCTTGATGTTCATCTGCACTTCGCTGCGCAAGGCGCCTTCGACTTTATACTCCGATTGGATGACAGAGCGGATGCTTGCCACCTCTTCGTCGGAAAGGTCGGCGACGCGCTTGCTCAGATCGACTTTCGCTTTGTCGAGGATCTCCAGCGACGAGCTTCTGCCGATGCCGTAAATGTACGTCAGCCCAATTTCGACGCGTTTATTTTTTGGTAAATCGACTCCTGCTATGCGAGCCACTACGATAGTCTCCTTTTATCCCTGGCGTTGCTTGTGCTTGGGGTTTTTGCAAATCACGTGCACGACGCCTTTGCGCCGGATGATTTTGCAGTTCTCACAGAGTTTTTTAACCGATGAACGGACTTTCATAACTTTCTCCCGATCGCCTGTGCGCTATTTGTATCGATACGTAATGCGACCTTTTGATAAATCGTACGGCGACATTTCCACCGTCACTTTGTCGCCCACTAAAATCTTAATAAAATTCATCCTCATTTTGCCGGAAATATGCGCCAAAATTTCATGACCGTTTTCCAACTTTACGCGAAACGTCGCGTTCGGCAGCGTTTCAGATATGACTCCGTCAAGTTTTATTGGACCTTGTTTTGCCATGCTTAGGCGGCTGTTAAGATCTCCGGTTTTCCGTTGACGATAGCAACTGTGTGTTCAAAGTGCGCCGAAGGTTTTCCGTCATCTGTGACAACCGTCCAACCATCGGCCAGCACTTTCACTTTCCATGTTCCAGAATTCACCATCGGCTCGATGGCGATAGTCATGCCTTCTTTTAGCTTCACGCCCGTGCCGGGTTCGCCGTAGTTGGGAACCGACGGCTCTTCATGCAGCTTGACGCCAACGCCATGACCGACCAGATCGCGCACAACACTGAACCCATTCGCCTCTACATGTCTCTGGACGGCATAGCCGATGTCGTTCACCGTGTTGCCGACAGTCGCTTGCTCGATTCCTTTATACAGCGACTCTTCCGTTACTTTCAACAAACGCTCTTTTTCAGGCGAAACATGTCCGATGTGGAACGACATCGCGCCGTCGCCGTAATATCCATTCTTCAACACGCCGACATCCACAGACAGAATTTCACCTTCCTGCAGACGGCGGTTGCCCGGAATGCCGTGCACGACTTCATTGTCAATCGACGTGCAGAGTGTCGCTGGAAATTTATTGTTCTTATCGCTACCGTATCCCTTGAACGCCGGCTCTGCATCGCACGAGTGGATATACTCCTCGGCGATCCGGTCAAGTTCTAAAGTGGTAACGCCGGGCTTCGCGTGTGCGCCGACGAGCCTCAACACTTCGGCGACAATTTTGCTGCTCTCGCGAATCAACTCGATTTCTTTTTTCGTCTTGAGCTTCACCATACACTACGGCGGTTATCCGCGCCGCCCTCTCAATTTGCCGCTCTTCATGAAGCCGTCATAATGACGCATCAACAGGTGCGCCTCGACCTGCTGGAGCGTATCAAGCGCGACGCCGACAATAATCAACAGGCTCGTGCCGCCGAAAAACGACGCAAAGTTGGGCGTAATACCCATCTTCACCAGCATGGTCGGCAGAATGGCGACCACCGCAAGAAAAATCGAACCCGGCAGCGTAATTTTCGTCAGGATGTTATCGACGAACTCCGCCGTGTGGGCGCCGGGCCTGATACCGGGAATGAAACCGCCCTGACGCTTCATGTTGTCTGCAACGTCTTTCGGGTTGAACGCGATCGCCGTATAAAAGTATGTAAAGAACACGATCATGGCGCCGTAAATGATGGCGTAGGTCCATGAGTCATAACCGAAATACTCCGTCGAAAGCTCGGCGATGAAATCGCTTTCGGGGAAAAACGAAAACACAATTTGCGGTACGAACATCAATGCTTGCGCGAAGATAATCGGCATCACGCCCGCCGTATTGACACGCAGCGGGATGTACTGCGTCACGCCACCGTACACTTTTCTGCCGACGACCCGTTTCGCGTACTGTACGGGAATCCGCCGCGTTCCCTGCGTCACTAATACCACCGCGGCGATGATAAAGCCCATGGCAATAAAGATGACGATCTCGATAATCAAGCTTCGTGCACCGGACTGCACAAGCTGGAACTCATCCAGCACCGAGTGCGGGAACCGTGCGATAATGCCGATAAAAATAATCAGCGAAATACCGTTCCCGATGCCACGCTCCGTAATTTGTTCGCCGAGCCACATCATAAACATCGTCCCAGCTGTCAGAACGATAATTGTGCTCAGCGTAAAGCCGAAACCCTGCACCGCTAACGGAACGATGGGTCCGGCTGGAGTCGCCGTGTTGACCAACTTCACCACCACGCCGCTCGCCTGCAACGCGGCAATCAGCACCGTGCCGTAGCGCGTGTACTGAGTGATTTTCTTGCGTCCGTCTTCGCCCTCCTTCTGTAACTTTTGGAAGTACGGGATAACAGCGCCCATCAGCTGGATGACAATCGATGAGCTGATGTAGGGCATGATGCCTAGAGCGAACACCGCAGCGTTGCTGAACGCGCCGCCGACAAACAGGTCGTATAAGCCGAAGATCGTCCCTTCGGACGACTGGCGAATCGTATCCGCCAGCAAGCTTGCATCGACGCCGGGCAGCGTAACGTGCGACCCGATGCGGACTACGATGAGCAATAACGCCGTAAAGAGGAGCCGTTCGCGCAGCTCTTGAATCTTAAAAATATTGGTAAAGGTCTCAGTAAGCTTCGCCATTCAGTCCTTTCATCAGCTAAGAACCGTCGTCTTGCCGCCTGCCGCTTCGATCTTCGAGACAGCCGATTTGCTAAACGCGTGCGCCGACACCTCGAGCTTGCTCTTCAATTCGCCTTCGCCTAAAATCTTGACAGGCTCGCGTTTGTTGGAAATCGCTCCCGCTTGGTACAACACCTCTGGGGAGATTGCGCCGCTGATTTTTTTCTCCGCGGCGAGTTTCTCCAACGTGTTCACATTCACGACCTGGAACTCCACCCTGGCATGCGGCTTGAAGCCGTGCTTCGGTACACGACGGATGAGGGGCATCTGGCCGCCTTCGAACCCGTAGCGGAACGTAAAGCCGGAACGCGACCGCGCACCTTTGTGGCCGCGCGTGGCAGTCCCGCTGTGGCCGGAACCCTGGCCTCTGCCGATCCGCTTCACTCGTTTGCGCGAACCTTTTGCAGGCCGTAAATTGCTGAGAATATTTTTTGCCATTGTCTTTTCCTACACTTTCGAAGGTCTACAACCTCCGGAAGGTTTGTTATTATTTCACTTCCTCGACGCGCACCAAGTGCCGGACGACATAAATCATCCCGCGTAGTTGCGGCGTGTCTTTGTGGACGACGCTGTAATTCGGCCGTCCAAGCCCAAGCGCTTTGATCGTCTTCTTCATGTTGACCTTTTCGTCGATGACGCTGCGCGTCTGGGTAATTTTGATTTTCTTCGCTGTATCTGTCATGATACGACTTCTTTGCTATGCTGGAACAATTCTTGAATGCTCATCCCGCGGCGCTGGGCAACCGCCTTCGCATCCTGCAGGTTGAGCAATGCTTTCAACGTCGCTTTGACGACATTATGAGGATTGGGAGAACCCAATTGCTTTGTGAGCACGTCTCTGATACCGGCAGACTCCAACACGGCGCGCACGCCGCCGCCGGCGATCAATCCCGTTCCGGGCGACGCGGGCTTCAACAACACTTTCCCGGCGCCAAACTTGCCGAACACTTCGTGAGGGATGGTGCCCCTGAAGATCGGGACCACCACAACGTTCTTCCGTGCATCGTCGGCGCCTTTGGAAATCGCGTCGGCGACTTCGTTTGCTTTGCCGAGCCCGATACCGACATGGCCTTTGCCGTCACCAACTACCACAATCGCATTAAAACTGAAACGGCGACCGCCCTTGACAACCTTTGCGACGCGGTTAATGTGGACGAGGCGTTCTTTTAACTCCAACTCCCCGGCTTTCACTCTTGCAGTACTTTTGCGTTGTTCTTTCATAGTTCTCAAATTAGAATTTTAACCCTGCTTCCCGTGCGCCTTCTGCCACAGCTTTCACTCGACCGTGGTAGAGATATCCGTTCCTGTCGAAAACGGCCTTCTGGATGTTTTTCTCAATCGCCTTTTGTCCGGCAACTTTGCCGATGAGCTTCGCGACCTCGGACGGCTTCTTTGCAGCCTTCGCCTGTTCGCGGACTTCCTTCGTCAGCGACGAAACCTGGACCAGCGTCTTTCCCACCGTGTCATCAATCAACTGCGCATAGATGTGGTTGAGACTGCGGTACACGGTTAGGCGCGGACACTCGCCGGTGCCCTGCACTTTTTTGCGGATCCTGAATTTTTTCTTGAGCCTTCGCTCGGTTATGTTTTTGAGAATCATGGAACGTATCCTTCTACTCTCTCATTACTTTGCAGCCGTTGCAGCAGCCTTGCCTGCTTTGCGACGGATGTATTCGTTTTCGTACTTCACGCCTTTGCCTTTGTACGGCTCGGGCGGTTTGAACGAGCGGATCTTTGCAGCCACCAAGCCTACCAACTGCTTGTCAATACCGCTGATGACGATGCTTGTCTGCGTCGGGGCTTCAAGCTTAATACCCTCCGGAGGTCCGAACAGTATCGGGTGCGAATAGCCGAGCTGGAGCTGAAGTTTTTTGCCCTTCATCTCTGCACGGTAACCGACGCCGACGATCTCAAGCTTCTTCGTATAGCCCTCGGTGACGCCGATAATCATGTTCTGGATATTCGCCCGCCAAAGCCCGTGCAGCGCGCGGACTTGCTTCTCATCCGAACCGCGGTTAAGCGTAACAACACTGCCTTTCACATCAACCGTAACGGCCGAATGCACTTTGGCAGATAGCTCGCCTTTCGGCCCTTTGACTGTGACCGCACCGCTTTGGTTTGCGACGGTTACGCCTTTTACTATTTGAATAGGTTTACGACCAACTCGTGACACGGTAAATTCTCCTCGATCTTAAATTACCACACGAATGCAATGACTTCTCCGCCGACTTTTTCTTTGCGCGCTTGTGCGTCCGTCATCACACCCCGCGATGTTGAAATAATGGCTACACCCAACCCGCCGAGCACGCGCGGCAACTCGTCCGACGGGCGGTATTGCCGAATGCCGGGACGGCTCACGCGCCGCAAGCCCTGAATGACGGGCTTGCCGCCGTTATACTTGAGCTGAATGCGCAAAATTCCCTGTTTCTTGTCTTCCAGCACGGTGTAGCTCGAAATAAATTTCTGGTCGGCGAGAATTTGCGCCATCGCCTTCTTCATCTTGGACGCGGGAATATCGACGCGTTTGTGCTTTGCCTTTGCAGCATTGCGCAAGCGTGTTAAAAAGTCTGAAATCGGGTCTGTCATCGACATCGAATGAATGCTCCTGCTTTCTTATTTCAAAAACCCTCGGCGAGATGCTTTCTTCCGAAGGAATCCCTACGGGAGGGTTAGTGTATTTACCAGCTTGCTTTGCGGACGCCGGGGATTTTTCCGTCGAGCGCCAAGTTGCGGAAGCAAATGCGGCAAATGCCGAACTTCCGGTAATAAGCACGCGGCCTGCCGCACATGCCGCAGCGGTTATGCTGACGCACTTTGTATTTCGGCGTTCGCTTCGCCTTAACGATCATTGCTAACCGTGCCAAATCAGTTCCCTTTCGTTATATCTATGCCGTTATGCCGACACTTGTGCCGCTGGTTGCTGTGACGGCTGGACGACTTCCTGCCTCTTGACAAACGGCAAGCCCAGCGCCTTTAACAATTCGTACGCCTCGACGTCGGTTTTCGCCGTCGTGACCATGGTAACGTCCATTCCGGTAATGCGGGAAATCTTGTCCACATCGATTTCCGGAAAGATAATTTGTTCTTTGATGCCGAGCGTATAATTGCCGTGACCGTCGAACGATTTATCCGGCACGCCGCGGAAGTCGCGCACGCGTGGCAGCGCTACGTTGATCAAACGGTCGAGGAACTCGTACATCTTCGCCCGGCGCAGCGTCACGCGGCAGCCGATGGGAAGATTCTCGCGCAGCTTGAAGTTCGAAATGGATTTCTTCGACTTCGTGACAACCGGCTTCTGTCCCACAACAGCTTCCAGTTCTTTGACGGCCACTTCGAGCAGTTTCGCGTCCTGCGTCGCTTTGCCCACGCCGATGTTGAGCGTTATTTTTTCGAGACGCGGCACTTGCATCACGTTCCGGTACTGGAACCGCTTCATAAGCTCGCCGACAACTTCCTTCTTATAACGCACGAAGAGACGCGCGGGCGCTACCGGTTCTTTCGGCTCGGCGGCCTTTTTGCCCTTCTGCTCGGGTTTGGCTTGCTCAGTTTTGCCTTGTTCGGCTTGCTGTTTCTTTTCTGTTTTTTCTTTCGACATAGCTCTTGCTCTCTTGAGTTCTACTCGTGCTTAGAACATTTCGTTGCAATTCTTGCAGACACGCATCGTCTTTCGTCTGTTGGAAGTCGGGTCGGTGACGTGCGCATGGCCTACACGCGCTGCCTTGTTGCACTTCGGGCAAATGACCATGACGTTTGAGGCGTGAATTGACGCTTCCTTCTGCACTACGCCGCCCTGGGGGTTCTTTTGCGAGGGGCGCGTGCTCCGCTTGACAATATTCACGTTCTCGATGATCACCCGACGTTTCTCCGGGAACACTTTCAACACTTTACCCTGCTTGCCACGCGAGTTACCCGACACCACAAGGACGTTATCGTTTTTTAGTATATGTAAGTTTGCCGACATAGTTCGTAATTCCTTAAAGCACTCATTTATAATACTTCGGGTGCCAATGAAACAATTTTCATAAACTGACGCTCGCGCAATTCGCGGGCAACGGGACCGAAGATACGCGTTCCGCGGGGCTCGCCTTGCGGCGTGAGCAGCACCGCAGCATTCTCATCGAAACGGATGTACGAGCCGTCCTTGCGGCGCGTCTCTTTTGTTGTGCGCACGACGACGGCACGCGAGACTTCGCCTTTCTTCACCGGCGCACCCGGGATAGCGCTCTTCACCGAGACGACGATTAAATCGCCGAGCCCGGCATAGCGTTTGTCATGCCCGCCAAGAACGCGGATGCAGCGAACCTTCTTTGCCCCCGAGTTATCCGCAACGACTAAATTCGTTTCTTCTTGAATCATGAGCTTAACACTCCTTACGTACCAGCTTTCGTAATCCGGTCAACGACCCTTACTTTGCCTTTTCCAGAATTTCGACCAACCGCCAGCGCTTCCTGTGGCTGAGTGGGCGTGTTTCCATCACGCGGACCATATCGCCGATGCCCGCTTCCCGCTTTTCGTCATGCGCCATAAGCGTCGATGTGACGCGGAAGTATTTCTTGTAAATCGGATGCGGAACTTTCCGCTCAATCGCCACCACGATGCTCTTCTGCATCTTGTTGCTAATAACTTTTCCGATACGCATCTTGCGACGTGAGCGCGCTGCGGTCTGTGTTTGATTCTCCATACTTAGGCTTTCTGTTCCTTCGACTCAACAGGTTGAGATGACGCGGCGGCTCCGGATTTCGCTGTGCCCTTCAGTTCGCGCTCGCGCAAAATTGTCTGCATGCGGGCGATTTCTCTCCGCGTTTTCTTGATTTTCATCGGATTCTCAAGCTGGCTGATCACCTTCTGGAAGCGAAGATGCGCAAGGCTCTCTTCTTCTTCCTGAATGCGCTTCAGAAGCTCGGCATCCGACATTTCTCGTAATTCAAACGCTTTCATGTTCGTTATCCTTCAAAATCCAGGCGCGTGACTAATTTCGTTTTAATTGGCAATTTGTGCGCCGCAATGTGGAACGCCTCATCCGCCGTGGCGCGGGTTACGCCGCCCAGCTCGAAGAGAATCCTGCCCGGCTTGATTACGGCGACCCAAAACTCAGGCGCGCCCTTACCGCCACCCTGACGGGTTTCAGCGGGCTTCTTCGTGACCGGCTTGTCCGGGAAAATGCGGATCCACACTTTACCTTCGCGCTTCATCATGCGCGTCAACGCGACGCGGGAAGCCTCAATTTGGCGCTGGGTCACCCAACCCGGCTCAAGAGCCTTAAGCCCATAATCTCCAAACGACACCTTGTTGCCGCGGGTTG
This sequence comes from Ignavibacteriota bacterium, assembly GCA_022616555.1. Classification (GTDB taxonomy): domain Bacteria; phylum Bacteroidota; class Ignavibacteria; order UBA10030; family UBA10030; genus JAKEEG01. The sequence continues at coordinate 15,798 of JAKEEG010000052.1, forward strand.
CTTTACCGCGCATTCTGCCGCGCTGGGCTTTTCGGTACTTTACTCTTTTCGGCATTAACATAAACTGACAAACTCCTTACCGTTCTTCGTACTACGCTTCGTATTACGCCTCGAATTACGAATGAGATGAATGAGCCGAGGCATGCAGCATTTCACCTTTGCAGATCCAAACCTTGACGCCGATAGCGCCGTAAATCGTTCGTGCTGTGGACGTCGCATAATCGATGTCCGCGCGGATCGTCTGCAGCGGAATGCGTCCATCTTTGTAATGCTCGGTACGTGCGATTTCCGAGCCGCCCAGCCTGCCCGCACACATCACGCGGATACCTTCCGCTCCCATACGAATTGCGGCGGTGATCGATTGCTTCATCGCACGGCGGAAGGAAATTCTGCCCTCCAGCTGTCCGGCAATGGTTTCAGCAACCAGAAACGCATCCAATTCGGGGCGTTTGATTTCGTGAATCAAAATCTTGACTTCCTTGGAAGTCACCTTCTTCAGCTCTTCCTCAAGCTGCGCGATTTCTTTTCCGCTCTTGCCGATGACGATACCGGGGCGCGAGGTGTGTATGGTGATTACCGCTCGCTTGGGCGTACGCTCGATCAAAATTTTCGAGATGCCGGCTTTCTTCAAGCGGCTTCGAATGTAATTACGCACCACAACGTCTTCCTGCAGCTTGCCGGCAAAACTTTTGCCGTCAAACCAGTTGGAATCCCATGCCTTGGTGACCCCAATGCGGAAACCGTTTGGATTTGTTTTTTGACCCACGTCGTCCTCCGATAATTCGTCCGCTATTCCGCGGATTTAGTTTTACTCGACTTCTTTGTTGCCGGCGCTTTCTTTGCCTTCGGCTTTTTCGTTTCGGTTTTTGCCGCTGCTTGTTTCTCAACTTTCGGAGCCGCTTGCGCTTCTTTCTTCGGTTGTTCGACCGGAGCTTTCGCTTTTGCCTCACGCTGGGCGACAATAATCGTCACGTGATTTGAGCGCTTGCGAATCCGGTACGCGCGGCCCATCGGCGCCGGGGAGATGCGCTTTTGCATCGGCCCGCCGTCCACAAATGCCGTCTTCACATAGAGCGTTGAGGAATCGACTCTGCCGGATTCTTCCTTGTTCTGGAAGTTGGAGATTGCCGAGCGGAGCACTTTTTCCGCCGTGCGCGCCGCATGCTTCGGGGCGAAGTGGAGAATGCTCAGCGCTTCATCCACACTGCGACCGCGAATGAGGTCAATGACCAGCCTCATCTTGCGAGGCGACGTTCCGATATACCGATTGATTGCTCGTGCTTCCATAGTCATTTATCTAAATATCTAACTCGTTATGCTGGCGTCGTGGTTGTTTCCGTTTTGTTCAAGCCCGGGTGTCCGCGGAAAATTCGCGGCGGAGCGAATTCGCCCAGCTTGTGCCCCACCATCGACTCCTGAATGTACACGGGGATAAACTTATTCCCATTGTGCACAGCGAACGTATGCCCGACGAAATCCGGAGTGATCGTGCAGCTTCTCGCCCACGTTTTCAGGACGCGCTTCTGGTTCGATTTGTTTAATGCCTCGACCTTTTTCTGAAGCTTAGCGTCGATGTAAGGCCCTTTTTTTAAGGAACGGCTCATTAGTTATTTCCCGGTTTATTTCCTGCGTTTGACGATGTACTTGTTTGAAAGATTCTTGCGTTTGCGCGTCTTCAACCCCTTGGCGTATTTGCCCCACGGCGATTCAGGATGCTGCCAGCCTCCACCGCTCTTGGAACGGCCCTCGCCGCCGCCCATCGGGTGGTCCACAGGGTTCATTGCCATACCGCGTGTCTGCGGCCTGATGCCGAGCCATCGCGAGCGTCCCGCTTTACCGAGGCTGATATTCTCATGGTCAGCGTTGCCGACAGTGCCGATAGTTGCATAGCACGTTACCGGAATCTTCCTCACTTCACCGGAAGGCATCTTGAGCGTTGCGAAGTTGCCTTCTTTCGCCATCAACTGGAGCGAGTTGCCGGCACTGCGTCCTAACTGTCCGCCTTTACCGGGCTTCATTTCCACATTATGCACAAACGTGCTGACGGGGACTTCCTGCAAGGGCATTGCATTGCCGACTTGCACTTCCACACCGGGTCCGGACTCGACGATTGCGCCTACTTTCAAGCCGTCTGGCGCCACGATGTACCGCTTATCGCCGTCGCGATAGTGCAGCAAAGCGATACGTGACGAACGGTTCGGGTCGTACTCGATTGCTGCAACGGCTGCCGCCACGCCACGCTTATCGCGCTTGAAGTCAATCACTCGGTACGCGCGCTTATGTCCGCCGCCGCGGTGGCGGGAGGTAACTCTGCCGAGGTTATTGCGTCCGCCGGATTTTTTCAACGGCCGCAGCAACGATTTTTCCGGCTTATCCTTGGTAACTTCCTCGAATGTCGACACCGAGAAGAATCTGGTGCCGGGAGTCATCGGTCGTAATTTTCGTATTGGCATATCGCTACTCGTTCTTTAACTACTTACACGTTCTCGAAATAATCGATCTTGTCGCCTTCTTTCAGCGTGACGATGGCTTTTTTCCACGTGCGCGTGCGTCCTTCGAAACGCCCGGAGCGGGTCAACTGCATTTTCTTTTTGCCCTTCACCACAACGGTGTGCACGTTCTCCACCGTTACGTTGAATTTCTTCGAGACGGCTTTTTCGATTTGAATTTTATTCGCTTTCGAGTCAACTTCGAATGCGTACTTCCGCTGTTTGTCCTGCAACAAGGACATTTTTTCTGTAACAATAGGTCTGAGGATAATTCCAGTCATGATAGCCTCAATTCTTCAACGAATTTTCAAGTACACCAAGCGCGCTTTTCTGGATCATCAACACTTGCGTGTTGAGAATCTCGAACGTCGATGCTTTATCCGCAGTGCGGATATTCAACGTTGGGATATTGCGCCCGGATTTCACCAGCACACCGTCGGCGGCTGGAGTCATCAACAATGTTTTCTTCCCGTTAAGCGAAAGCGCTTTGAGCACGCCGGCGATTTGCTTTGTCTTCACCTGGTCGAACTTAAAATCCTCCACGACAACAATTGCCTTGTCCTGCGCCTTGTAGGCCAGAGCAGATTTTCGCGCGAGCTTGCGCATCTTCGCTGGCACGCCGATAACATAATCGTGCGGATGGGGACCAAAGATCGAACCACCACCAACGAGCAGCGGAGAACGGTTGGTGCCGCGGCGAGCTCCGCCGGTCTTTTTCTGACGGAACGGTTTCTTACCGCCACCGCGCACTTCGTTGCGTGGCTTTACTTTGTGGGTGCCCTGGCGCTGGTTCGCCTGAATCGACCTCACCACCATATAGATGGCATGGTCGTTCGGCTGAATACCGAACACGTCGGCAGAGAGTGTTACTTTCTCGCCGGTGGGCTTCCCATCAATTTTTAATACGTCGATCTGCATGGCATTAGCCTTGTTTAACAATTTGAACGTAGCTGTTAATAGCTCCCGGAATCGACCCCTTAATAATGAGGAGGTTGGATTCGGGGATCACTTTGACTACCCGCAGGTTGCGAATCGTAACCTGCTCGAACCCCATGCGGCCTCCCATACGCGTGCCTTTGAAGACGCGCGAAGGGAACGAGCTGGCGCCGATAGAGCCCGGCGCGCGCACGCGGTCTGATGCTCCGTGCGTCGTCATTCCAACGCCGCCGAAGTGATGCCGTTTCACAACGCCCTGAAAACCGCGCCCTTTCGAGCGCCCGGTAACGTTGACAACGTCACCCTGATGAAACAGGTCGACGCGAACTTCCGCTCCAAGCTCCGCAGGGATGCCGTTGGAGCCTCTGAATTCGCGGACGAACCGAACAGGTTTGGCCTTCGCCTTGGCGAAATGTCCCTGCAACGGTTTGTTCACCAGCCGCTCGCGTTTCGGCTCAAAGCCGAGCTGAACAGCGTCGTACCCGTCGCGGTCTTTCGTCTTCACCTGCGTAACGAAGCATGGGCCGGCTTCAATGACTGTGCAAGGGATCGATTCTCCCTTTTCATTGAAGAGGCTCGTCATGCCAATTTTTTTACCGAGTATGCCACTCACTGTCTAAACACCTCCATAATCGTCTCAAGCAGATCCGTTCGGCATTTTGCACATACCATGCCGGACGAAATTCATAAAGCTGCGCCGTCACATCGGGCGGGCAAACTAGACTTTAATTTCTACGTCCACACCGGCGGGCAGCTCGAGCTTCATCAACGAATCCACTGTCTTGCTGGTGGAATTCAGGATGTCGATGAGGCGCTTGTGGGCGCGTGTTTCGAACTGTTCGCGCGACTTCTTATCGACATGCGGCGACGTCAACACCGTATAGAGCGACCGTTTCGTCGGAAGCGGAATCGGACCCGACACCACGGCACCGGTCGATTTGACGGTCTTGATGATTTTTTCAGCCGATTTGTCGATCAAGTTATGGTCGTATGATTTCAGCTTAATGCGTATCCTCTGACCAGCCACGCTTGCTCCTTTGAAAAAAGGCGATTACAGCTATAGAAAAAATTCCGTCCCGATACTTCTCGGGACGGATGAACATTATTCGACAATCTTCGTCACAACACCAGCGCCAACGGTGCGTCCGCCTTCACGGACTGCAAACCGGAGCCCCTCTTCCATCGCGATGGTAGAGATAAGCTCGACATTGATGGCGTCCAGGTTGTCGCCAGGCATAACCATTTCAACGCCCTGCGGCAGAGTCACGACGCCCGTCACGTCCGTCGTGCGGAAATAGAACTGCGGACGGTATCCGGTTAAGAACGGCGTGTGGCGTCCACCTTCTTCTTTCTTCAGCACGTATACTTGTGCGGAAAACTTCTTGTGCGGGGTAATCGAACCCGGCTTGGCGATAACCATGCCGCGCTCGAGGTCGGTTTTCTCAATGCCGCGCAACAGAAGACCGGCGTTATCTCCCGCCATGACCTCTTCAAGCTCTTTGCGGAACATTTCCGCACCGGTCACAACAGTCTTCTTATGTGCGCCCAGACCGACGACTTCGACTTCATCGCCTACTTTGCACTTCCCGCGATCAACACGACCCGTGCCTACCGTACCACGACCGGTAATGGAGAACACGTCTTCCACCGGCATAAGGAACGGCTTATCAACGTCGCGCTTCGGCAACGGCACATAGCTATCGACGGCTGCCATCAAGTCCATAATCGGCTTGAATGCCGGGTCGTCAGCTTTTGCATCCGGACGCAGAGCCGCTTCCATTGCTTTGAGCGCAGAACCGCGCACGATGGGAATCTCATCGCCGGGGAATTCAAATTTCTTCAAAAGGTCGCGAAGCTCGAGCTCCACGAGATCGAGCAACTCGGGGTCGTCCACCGCGTCGACTTTATTCATGAAGACGACAATGCGGGGCACGCCTACCTGGCGGGCAAGCAGGATGTGCTCGCGCGTCTGAGGCATAGGACCGTCAGTAGCGGCAACGACGAGGATGGCACCATCCATCTGCGCCGCGCCGGTGATCATGTTCTTCACGTAATCGGCGTGACCCGGGCAGTCCACGTGCGCGTAGTGGCGGTTTTCTGTCGAATATTCGA
>JAKEEG010000053.1 GCA_022616555.1 Ignavibacteriota bacterium
CAACTCGATGTCCCGCCTTAACGAGCATCGGAATCAATTGCATTCCGATTGCGCCGGTCGCTCCGGCAAGGAAAATTTTCATTGCGTATTGCTCCTACGTTTCCCGTGTATTATAACAAAGGGGCACGTTGCGACGTGCCCCTACGAAAACTCATCACCCCTAGCCCCTCCTCGGAGAGGAGGGGATGTCGGTTTTTATTTCTATATAGTCTTACTTCTTGTCCAATCCGCCGGCGCGTTCTGCGTCGCGTGCAGCAGGCCACTGCTGCTGTTGTCCCGACTGCCGGCTAATGGGCAGCACGCGGCGGTCGCGCGGGATGGTCTGGTCGTCCTCCGATGCAAGATACGCGAGGCACGCGGCGAGAACGACGTTGTTTTTCAAATCGTCAAACACGATTTTATCGTACGTGTCGCGAGGTGTGTGCCACGTGTAGGTGAAATAATCCCACGGCAATGCGCTCAGGTTGAAGCCCGGCGCTCCTGCGGCGACGAATGATGCGTTATCCGTGCCGCCGCCTTGCGGCGTGCCCGGTAGGTTCAGCTTAATGTCGTCGGTGATTTCCGATGGAACGCGCGAGAGCCAGCGGGCGAGGAATTCCCCGGTGCTCAGGAAGCCTTGTGCGGAAATCGTCTGCACGCGGCCGGTGCCGTTATCCTGATTGAACAATGCTTGGAGATTTTCGACAACATCCGGATGGTCCTTCACGAACGCGCGCGAGCCGTTCAACCCCTGCTCCTCACTGCCCCAGTGCCCGACGATGATCGTGCGCTTGGGGTTCGGGTAATATTTTTTGAGAATGCGCATGGCTTCGAGCATCATCAGCGTGCCCGTGCCGTTGTCCGTCGTGCCGGAGCCGCCTTCCCATGAATCGAAGTGGGCGGAGAGCATCACGTACTCGTTCGGCTTTTCGGAGCCCTTGATGGTTGCGATGGTGTTGAAGGTCGGCACCGCGCCGAGGAATTTCGATTCCGCGATGACGCGCACGACCGGGTTTTTGCCGTTCTGTGCGAGGCGGAAGACGAGATTGTAATCTTCGATGCTCAGCTCAACCGAGGGGACTTTTTCGGCGATGGTGCCGAAGACGCGGTTGGTGCCCCAGCCGCCCGTCCAGTTGCAGGTGATGATGCCGACGGCGCCGGCTTGCTCGAGCACGCGTTGGAGTGTATCGGCGCGAACGCCAGTGAAACGGAGGCGCTTCTGCCAATTTTGAGTAATCTCACGCCGCTCGGCTCTGATTTTTTCGAGCGACGCGGGCTTGGCGAAAGACGCCCAGTTGGTGTCCGGCCTGCCGCTGGGGTTTGGGGCGGAGAGCATCACGAATTTGCCCTTGACGCTCGGCAGCCATTTTTGGAACGACGTGAGCGAATCTTGAAAATCCGGGAGCATAACGACGCCCGCGGTGGTGCCGCCTTTTTTGCTGGACGGGCTCCAGGCGAGCATCATGCCTTCAAGCGAACGCACACGCGGTTCCATCAGGTCGATGTGCGAGATGCCGCGTTCCCAGCCGCGCCACTTGCCCCACTCTTCGTTCTTCGCGTCGATGCCCCATGATGTGTATTTCGCGACAGCCCAATCGTGCGCCTTCTTCATTTGCGGCGTGCCGACGAGCCGGGGACCGATAACGTCGAACAGCTCGTGCGCGTTGGCTTCGAGCTGGGACGATTCCATCGCTTCCTTCCAAATGTTTTTGATGACCTCGTCGTCCGTCGGGAACGTTTGCGCGAACGCAAGCGTAACGCCGAGGGCGGCGAGGAAAACGAGAGACAGTAAACGACGTGCCATTGTACCTCCTATTGGTATGTTATGAATACGAAACAAGCGTGACACAGGGGAAGACTGAAGTGTCCGTGCAATGTTGTTCAGGCTCAGATATCGTTCCGTGGCGGGGAGGATAAAGTAAGCGAAAAATGTCATTGTCGCAAGGAGGAATTTTTGGCTTAGTAGAATATCTTTTCGAGCAGGTAGCGTGCGGTACGGGCGTTTTTACGCTTGAGCTGGCGGCGGAGGACTGCGAGTGCGTCATGGATGTCGTCCGTCGTTACGTAGTCCGCCAGGTGCTGCTGGTCTGTTTTGGAGAACGGCTTTGGCCTGCGTTTGCGGAGGGCAGGGGTTGGCTGTGTGCTCGGTTGTTTGGGTGTTTCCATGGCTGGATCCTTTCTTGTTATAGTTATAAGAGGTCTATTTCTAAAGCAAAACGTACTAATCCGTAGGTGTCTCGCCTTTGATTCTTTACTTTCTTTCCGAGAAAGCCCCGCAGGTTTTTAGAAACCTGCGGGATGTTCCAAAAGTAACAAAGTCCCGCTGTACGGGATCCCGCTTTTTCTTAGCCTTTGAGCGGGAAAATCTCTTCGAAATCGAAACCCGCGCTCATGACTTGCTTACGCTCGAGCCAGATTTCAGCCTTGGAAATCGAGGCTGAAATCAAATGCTCGTCATGAGCTTCCACCGCACACCGCCACGATTTCGATTCTCCCTCGCGCAAAAGCAAAAAAATATACGCGCACCGCTTCGATGTCGGTGGCTTGTCCGCGCTCTGCCGCGAAAGGCAACAAACCTCCTCCTGTATTCCCACGAGAAGAGGACAGTATGTTACATCACTTTTCGATATTTTCTTTTTACTTCTCTACTTTCTACTTACCTACTTTCTTTTTAAGAATCCTAACAACAGGCGTCGCACCGAGGCCAAAGAGGAGTTGACGACAAATAGTTTCACTCGGCACGGCCCGACGGGAGCAAATGCCCGCGGGACAGACCCAGAGAGTCCGGAGCCCGTCGTCCGCATTAGCGAACGGCGTGTCGTAGGCCCCGACAGAGGACCCTGAGAGGGACGCCAGTGTGTTAGGAATATATGCGGATTCACGCGGATACGCACATTCTGAATGATTGCATACACGTACGAGCGGTGCAATCGGTCAGGCATTTTTTTGCTGTGATGTAACTAGAGTTACTGCCGGTAACTAACAGGGGGCGATTTTGCGGCGGCTCTGTCTTCCATGGATACGATGGAGAGGCCGATCTTGCAAGATTTCCCAATATACTATATTAATTTCCATTTGTCAAGTAAAAAATTTTCTAAAATGTAAATAAAGTACTTGACACGAACCGGAAAAAGCCGGATTACATTATGTAAAAAATTTAATATTGGAAGAGGGTGAGATTTTGCCCAGCCGGGTTGGCTGGATTTGAGTTGTCAAGCGCGGATGAAAAATATTTTTCCACGAAGGACACGAAGGTCACGAAATGGCTGTAAAATAAGGGGATTACAGCTTTTTACGGACATTACATTTTGGTGTAAATAAAGGGAGAGTAGGGGTTGAGGGTAAAGAGAAAAAACCGCAGGGGAGCAGAGAAGAAATACAGCAAAAAGAAAACCGCGAAGGCGCTAAGGACGCGAAGAGTTTTTGAGTGAAAAAAGATGACCGCGGAGGTCGCAGAGGTCGCAGAGATTTACTGTGCTCGTTCTTAGGCTCTGCGTGGGAACGGATGCGAGCGCAGAGCGTTCTTGGTTGGCGTTCCGACGTCCCTAAGGGACAGGGAGACCGTCGTAACAAGAGCAGTCCTGAGCGCACGAATAAACGTCTACATTATCTCATTCAAAATAATATGAAATTCCTCCCGTGAATATATTTCCGAATGTGTACTCGTATGACTTCTCGTCTTGGTACAAATTTACGGCGCCACTGCTGATCAAGACGTTTTCCCTGCTGTACGAGCTCCCGGCGTATTTGTAATCCACGCGGATGCTGATGTTGCCCGCCAGAAATACTTCCGTGCCCAAGCCGAGGACATAGAGCGTTGAGCCGCGGTCGAACTCACCGTTGCCGTCGTATTCTCCCGTATCGTATATCGTCGAGCCTTGAACAGTGTTGATATCGTACCCCTGGGTTTGGGCGTATTTCGTAGCCGCCGATGTAAAAGATTGCCAGCCGTACCCTAATCCGGCGGAGAGGTACAGCGAGAGTTCATTTCCCGAGGTGAGGTAGACGCCGAAGTTGAACGTTCCGATAATGGCAGTGTTGGAGCGGTTGCTTTGCTGATATGTCGTGATAATAGTTGTTGTTGTAAACGTTTGGCTATCGTATCTATCTTCTATCAAAGTCTCCCGTGACTCGGGATGGGAAATGGTCGTGAAATCGAGGTCGCCCGAGAGAAAGATAGGGCCAATGCTGGCGTGGTAGCCGGCGCCGAAGCCGAATCCGATGGAGCCGCCGGGATTGCCGAATTCGTACGTGTAGTAGGAATTCGCGGCTGCGGGCCCGTCGGCTTGATAGGCGTTAAACGATGTAGGGTACAACACACCCGAATACATCGCACCGCTTAACCGGACGTAGAAACGGGGCTCGCCATCTTCCTCAGTGAGTTGACTGTATGTTGGCGCGGTAGTTATCATGAGTGAAACAATCAACAGCACGAATGCAGCCCGGCGTGACACGAAAGGGGAGTGCATGTAGTGTCTCCGATACGTATTGAGAGAGAATTTATGTCGAATGCTGTGTGACTGTGCTGGGTTAGTATACCGAAAAGGTAGGCTAATCTATGAAAGCTGCTGGTGAGTGTCAAGTGTGGGAAAAGCGGCTGTGGTGGCTCGGTTTGAGAAGGCGGTGAGATATACCTGCCTGCGTTGTTTATTTGTGGCGTCAGGAGTTACCTCCTAATGTAGTTAGTTTTTGTTACTTCTTTGTTCGGGCAAAGAAGTAACAAAGTCCCGAAGGGATGCCTTCGGCAAAAACCCGCCGAAATCGTAACGCACGCTCATGGTGCTTGCCCGCGTGCCGGATTTCAGCCCCGTGAAAGCAGGGTCTGAAATCAAACGCACGCCATGAGCTACCCTCCGCACTTCGCAGTCGATTTCGGTTTGCCTACGCACAAATGCAATGGCCTAACATCTCTCCCGTCCGATGTGGATGCCTCATTCTGACGCGGCGTGTGAGAATGAGACGGCTGGGGTGAGACAGTTTATGGGAGTGTGCTCATCAAAAAAATCTGTCATTCCCGAATGCTTTAGTCGGGAATCTTCCGAAGGAATCCCTTCGGGACAGCAGGTGGATGCCCACCTACAATCCGTGGGCATGACCTTCGGTCATTTTAATTTTTCGATGAGTTTTTGGATCTGCAGAAGTGTTTTGATTTGAGACGGAGTGTGCTTGCGCAGGAGATGTTGAATGGCGCGCTCGGATTTGTTTATTTTTGTTGGTGTTTTTGAGTTGAACGCAAAGAGGTCGGCAATCTGCACGTTGAGCGCGTTTGCGAGATTTTCAAGGGTTTGAAGAGAAGGAGAGGTTTTTCCCCGCTCCATCAGTGCGATGAAGTTGTCGCTCAGCCCGGTGCTTTCCGCCAGGTCGGCTTGCGTCATGTCTTGTTTTGTTCGCAGTTCTCTCAGCCTGTTGCCGAGTAAGAGTGCGGTGTGGTGGCCGCCGCCGTGCGCCATTTTCCCGTCCGCTGTAAGTTTTCGTGTCGGTTTGTTTGGTTTCAATAATCCGCTCAGGTGCTTTGACAAGTTAGAATCTTTTTCAATGAGTGGGGAGTAATTTTTAGTTATAGTATTTGTTCTTGACTATTATTTATAGTCGTGTTACCTTAACAGCATCACGTAGGATTCGGCGATTCGGCTGACGTTCTGAATAATTCGGAAACCGGACGCGCCGGATTTTCAAGCAAAGAGATACAAAATCTGCGCCACTGACGGCGCTCTGGTGTTCCGATGAGGTACCACGCCGCGCCTACGAGTATTTCACGCCTGTATTTCTGATGCCGCCGTAAAAATGGAAAGTATCGATGCGCCTGCAGGAGAGAGCCGCGCCTGTTGGAGTGTGACGATTCTACAAACCGAAAACGGGCGGCGGCTCACGTAACAAAGGCTTGTTCCGTAAGCAGCACCAACACGTTATATACGTCATAGCCGAGGTTATGGATGAAATTGATGATTGTTGACGATAACCCAATGATGCGAGATTTGATCCGCCGGATAGTGTGCAGGGCGGGAGACGTGACTCACGAATGCTCAAGCGGCGAGGAAGCAGTGGGGGCGTATGAGGAATTCAAACCGGATTTTGTGTTAATGGACGTCCACATGAACGGGATGAACGGTTTTGCGGCGACGCGAAAGATTGTCGCCAAGAACCCTGGGGCGAAGGTGATTATAATTACGAGCCAGAACGTGCCGGTGTATCGTGAGGAATCCGTGCGGGCGGGCGCAATAGGTTTTGTGGAGAAGGAGCATATCATTGAGGCGAGGAGAATAATACATTCGTAGCGATTTCTCATCACAAGCAGCAGAAGGTTTTTTAAGAGGAGGCGGTTTCGCTAGTTGAAGTGGGTTTATTTCTTATACCCACCAACCAAGTGCGCGAGCATCCCGCCGAGAGTAAGGAAAGCGGCGACGAGCGTAAGCGGCCGCATGGGTGAGGCTTGCGGCGGCTCGATGAAGAACGCTGCGATGAAGATAGGCGCGGCGGCGAGGAGGAGATACGAGCCGGCAAGCTGGAGTTTAAGTTTCCATCCAGAATCGCGGTATGTTGCATACAGTCCGAGTGCGACGTTGAGTAGGCTGGAGAAGAGAATATAGAGGTGATTCGCGCGGAAGATGAACCGGATGGCGTCGTTGGACTCGTAGAGAGCGGGGAAATTGGCGCGCATGTAGAGTCCCGTAGCGAGAAACACTATCAGCGTGGCAATGCCGAAAATAAGATGAGCGCTTTTGAGGTTCATTGCTGAGGTGCTGCTTCGGCGATAAGCGTAAGGGCTTTGGCGTAGCGCTCCTGAAGATTGCGCTGAAACGCGGCGAGATCCAGGAGCGACGGTAGAATCGAGCTTTCTCCGCTGTAGAGAGCGGCGATGGCAGCGGCGACAGTTTCATCATGGCGTTGCTGAAGCCGGTTGATTTCAGACAAAACAGAGACAAGTGCGAAATCCATATGTATCGTTGCCTCCGTGGCCTGCGCTGTTTCCCATGCGCCGGTGCGAAGCAACGCGGACTGAAGTTGGATGTTCCCTTCACCATAAATAACAAAGACGCTGTCGTCGACCACGCCGCGGTATATTTTTTTGTCCATGCGGATCAAAAATCCGGATTTGTTTTTTTTCACAAGAAAGTTTTCTGGGGGGATCATGCCGGCATCATCGAGCAATACTCGCTCGAGAAGTCGCTGTACCTCCGCCGGTTCTCTCCAGGAGATGCGGTGTGCGGAGGTTCGTACGGAGGCGATTCGCAAGCCGCCGCTCCTCAGCTCTTTCAGCAGCTGTTCGTGATGCGGCAGCGCCCGGCTGATTTCCGCCTGGTTCTGTTCAATCTCAGTGCGGATGGTGGTAAGCACACTCGCAACGAGCGCCTGGTTGTTGATGTTCTGCCGCCACTCGTTGAGTCCGATGGCGAGCAGCACGCCGAACGAGACGCTGAGTATTTCGAGGACGAAGGTTCCGAAGCGTTTCATGTGTTTGCCTCACCTACTGCGGTTATGATTTTTCACTTTGAGATTTTTTCAACAGTTTCCCACGCTTGTTGCCGGACATCCAGCCGTGGACGAACATGGCGGGCCCGATAAGAAAATACGACATGCCTGCGAACCGACTGAAATTGTCGCCGCCGAAGAAGACAATGAGTATTGAGAGAATTCCCACACCTCCCTGCACAAAGAGGCGCTGGATGCTCGCCAGTGTGTCGAATTGTTCAATCTCGTTAAGCTGTAACTGCTCCCGTTTGCGGTACGCGCGCCAATAGAGCAACGCGTAGAGTCCCATGACGGCTATATATCCTACGTTATAGACGTACATCATGGTTGTTCCCTGGTCAGATTCAAGCGGCGAGACGACGCTGCCATCCGCCAGATGAACATCGACATCGATGCCCATTGAACTGTTGATGACGAGCGTAAAGAGAAATTTGAGCGGATAAATATAAAAGAGCACCACGAACAGCAGGACGGCGTTAAGTGCGATGGTGACGGTGTCCTCCAACCCGTAGCGCCGAAAATAAATATAGTGCAAGTGCCAGAGGTAGATGAGCATCGTGAAGCAGATGCCAAACGCGAGAAAGCCGCGCATGGTGTGGAGCAATTCGGTGAATGTGCGCGGCACTTCGAGCGAGACGACGAGAAGCGTGACTGCGAAGGCAAAGACTGCGTCAGTGAAGCCTTCTACGCGGGAGATATCGCCGCCGCGCCAACGGAAGTCCTTCTCGCCACCATATTCGTATTTCGATGCCGCTTGACGGATGGATGTCATGTGTGTCTCCTTGAAACCTGCGAGGTTTTGGTAACCTCGCAGGTTTAGTTACGGTTAAACTGGTTCTTCGTCAACACCGAAAAAATTTCTTTCCTTCATATAATAATGATGTTGTTCTTCGAACGCCTTCAATCCTCCGAATAAATTAAGCATTTCTCCTGATGGTATGCGCGATGTCGAATCCGTTACAATAGCACGGTATGAAGAATGCGGGTATTGCTTATAATCTTCCACAAATCCATGAATCTCTGGGTTGCAATGAATGTAACAAATTAATTTGATAAGGTATTCTTCAGATGTTATTGCTTTTCTACTGAAACGCTTCTGGAAAAGACTTCCTGTTCGTTCATATGCTTTGTTGATTGCCTTTGCGTAACTATTAAAGAAATTAGAGAATTGTTGTTGAGTGTTTGGTTTGATGTTGATTCGTTCAATATGCTTAATTCTTACCAGTAGATGAAAGTGATTTTTTAATAGACAATATGCAAACAATTCAACAGTTTGGCCAAGATGTTTGAAAAAAGAAGTTAGAAAATAATCGTAGTTGCGCGACTCATGAAAGATATCTTCGCGGTTGTTTCCGCGATTGTAGATGTGGTAATAGCCTCCCGGTTCGAGAAGTGGAATTTGTTGCATAACTATAGTTTATTGGTTCTCCCATGTTTTTTAGACCTGCGAGGTATTAGAAACCTCGCAGGTCTTAGGACTACTCCCACCGGAACGCTTTTATAGCGAGCGTGACGGTGATGATAGACCACACAACGAGGCCCAGCACCTGCACCCAGGCGTCTGCAAGCGTCGCGCCTTCGATGGCGATGTTGCGCAGCCCGTCTGCAAGATACGTGAGTGGGAAAAAGCCCGTGATCGTGTGCGCAATGCCGGGGAGCGCCGACCGGCTGAAGAACACACCTGACAGGAACAGCATCGGCAACGTAACGATATTCGCGAGCGGGGCGACTTGGTCTTCGGACTTCGAGCTGCCGGAAAGCGCGAAGCCGATGGCGAGGAACACGATGCCGCCGAGGATTCCGATGACGAGCATATCGAGCAAGCTGCCGACGAAATGCAAGTCGAAGAGCAGCAGGCCAGCACCGACCATGATGACGACCTGCAAAATGAGGATGATCAACCGGGAAACCACCTGAGAGATGATAAAATCCCGCGGGTTAATAGGTGTAACGAGCAGGCGGCGGAGAATGCCGCGCTTTTTGAGAACCACGAATCCGAACGCAACGCCGAAGATGCCGCTGTTCATGATGGACATGGCGATGATGCCCGGCAGGATAAAGTCGATGTACGTAAGGTTACGGCTGTTGACGGACTCCTCGCGGAGCGTCGGGCGGGGAATGTGATGCTGCTGGAAGACCATTTCGTCCACTGCACGTTGGATGATGACGCGTCCTGCTTGTGCTTCTTGCGGGCGCTCTGAGTTGACGTAGAGCGTGAGCGAGTCTGAGCCGGACGATGTGAACGTTGCCGGGATGACGAGCACCAGCGAACGGTCGCCATCGCGCAGTCGGGCAAGCTGGTTTTCTTCCGTATCTTCGGTGATCTTCAGCGCTTCGATGTTTTTGAGGAAGCTGACGAGCGTAGTGTCGCCGGAATAGTTCACAACGCCGAGTGAAATGCTTCCCATCCCGTCGAAGCTGACGAAGCTGAACAGGAACACCATAAAGAGCGGAAGGAGGATCGTCCACAAGATAGCCTCTTTTTGGCGGACGAACATCTTAAACGACGCAATCGTCATGGCATTGATAAGTCTCATGTTTTATTGCTCCGCCCGCAGTGAATGTCCAGTTAAATCGAGGAACACATCCTCAAGACTTGCCAAGCGCTCGACGCGCTCTTTCTTAAAGCCTTTGCCGAGGAGCTTACGGATCAGTTCCTGCGGCGGTGCGTTGGCAATAATTTTTCCGCTGTCCATAATGGCGACGCGGTCGCACAGCTCTTCGGCTTCTTCCATATAATGCGTGGTGAGAACAATGGTTTTGCCTTCCGAGCGTATGCGCTTGATGACGCCCCAGAGATGGCGGCGCGCCTGCGGGTCGAGGCCAGTTGTCGGCTCATCGAGGAAGAGAATGACCGGGTCGTTGACGAGCGCCGCAGCGATGGAGAAGCGCTGCTTTTGTCCGCCGGAAAGGTCGGCGACGTACGACTTGGCTTTCTCTTTGAGCTCGACTTCGTTCAACAGCGCAAGGGGGTCGATTTGCCTTCCGTACATCTCGCCGAAGAGTTTCAGCAGTTCGGTAAGCGAGAGTTTATCGAAGAAGGACGACGATTGCAGTTGCACGCCGATGCGTTGCTTGACCTTTTGCGGCTGCTTGGTGACGTCCATTCCATCGAGCGTGATAGAGCCGGAATCGAGCGGGCGGAGCGTTTCGATCATCTCGAGCGTGGTGGTTTTGCCCGCGCCGTTAGGGCCCAGGATGCCGAAGACCTCCTGTCTGTTGACGGGGAAGCTCACCGCGTTCACGGCGACAAGGTCGCCGTAACGCTTGGAAAGATTATTGACTTCGAGGACTGGTGTCATAAAGAATGGTAGGGGCACACTGCAGTGTGTCCCTACAAATAATTAGCTTACCTGCATGTTTCACTTGCGACTGCGCCGTTAACGATGACGCCGCAGACGTGCGTGGTGTATTCGAACGGGTCGCCGTCGAACAACACAACATCCGCATCCTTGCCCGTTTCGAGCGAGCCGACGCGCTTGTCGACGCCGATAACCCGCGCCGCGTCGATGGTAATAGCAGCGAGAGCGTCGTTGAACGACAACCCGTTTGCCGCGGCGATGGCGGCTTCAAACAGGATGACGCGCGTTTTGGGCACGTAGCCCTCGAACCCACTCTGGAGAGCGATGGGAATACCGGCTTTCTTTAGCGTGGCGGCAGTTTCCATTGACACGTTGCGCGTATCGCCGCCGGGGCGCACCATTGTCGGATGCACAATAACGGACACGCCGGCTTTCTTGATTTCATCGACGAGCAGATATGACTCCGCTGCGCCGTCGAGCACCGGCTTGAAGCCGAATTCTTTCGCCATGCGCAGGACGGCCATAATATCCGGTGCAGTTTGGACGGTGAAAAGCGCTTTCATTTCGCCGCTGAGCACTTTAGCAAGCGCTTCCAGCTTGAGGTCGCGGTCGGGGCGTTTGCTGGCATCCTTCTCGTTCAGTTTCTTGGTGTATTCCTGCGCTTTGACGAACTCAGAGCGGATCATGGCGACGCTCTTGGAGCGTGTTCCGGGCGAATCGAAATTATCATTAACAGACTCGCCAAGTGTAAACATCACCATACCCACTGGGTCAACCAAGACCTCGGTGATGGTGTTGCCGTGCGTCTTGACAACGATGGAGGAGCCGCTTGCCAGCGCGCCGGGTCCGGTGCCCGCATGCATGGTCGTAACACCGAGGTTGCGCACCCATTCGACCAACTCTTCACGCGGGTTGTAGGCGTCAAGAGCGCGAAGCTCAGGCTGAACGGGAGACGATGTCTCGAGCTGCATCTGGTCGTGCGGGACGTTGTAAATGCCGGCGAGACCGACAACGGTGTGCGCGTCGACGAGTCCGGGCGTGACGACTTTTGCGTTCATCACTTTGTAGCCGTTGGGAATATTAACTTGCGAAGCGGGTCCGACGCGCTCGATGGTTTTTCCTTTGATGAGCACGACGCCGTTTTTTATGGGCGCGCCCGACATGGTGTAAACTGTTTCACCCTTCACGGCGATTTGGGCTAATGATGTGGAAACGAAAAAGAAAAATGAAAAAACAAAGGCGAGACCCCACTTTATGAGATTCTTCGCTTCGCTCAGAATGACAAATAGTCTTGTTCTCATTGTGCACCTCCTTCGCACTCGTCGAGGAAGACGCTGGTGCGGAAGACGTTATAACCTCCGGTAGCTATTTTGTGGTCGTCCGGATTCGCGCGATCGAACATTTTGATTCCCTCCACCCACGACTGCTCGATATGCGTATAGACGCTGAGCGGGTCGCCGGAGAGAATCACAAAATCGGCATCCTTGCCGGGCTTAAGCGAGCCGACGCGTTCCTGCAGGTCGAGCATCTTCGCTCCGGCGATGGTAAGCCCTTCGAGGGCTTTCTGGCGGGACATCCCCGCGCGTACAGCGAACGCCGCGGAACGCAAGAAAAGCCGGGAATCTGTTATGCCGTCATCCGTGTGGAAACCCGTGAGCACGCCGGCTTTTTCCAACACACCGCCGCTTTCCCAGCGGATATCCACCGCTTCAAGCTTACCGCCGGGTGAGTCCAGCAGGATGATTGAGCACGGTGCGCCGGACTCGGCGATTTCCTTTGCGACCTTCCATGCCTCGCTCACGTGTTGAAGCACGACGCGGAAGCCAAATTCTTTCGCGAGCCTGAGCACGGTGAGGACGTCATCATGGCGATGGGTATGGTGGTGCACTACGCGCTTGCCGTCGAGCACCTGCACGAGCGCTTCCATCTCCAGGTCGCGTTTTGGCATCTTGGACTCGTCGCCGTCTGCAGCTTCGATTTTTGCTTTATACTCCTGCGCTTTGATAAACTGCTGCCGCACCATTGCCGCGGACTTTGCGCGGGTGCCGGGGAAGGGCTTCGAGCGAATGGAATTCGTGCCGTTCGCCATTTTCATCCCGCCGCAGATATCGTTGAGCGGGTCTTTGCAGAAGAGCATGTCGTTGATCGTGTTGGCGGGGCGGATTTTCAAGTATGCTGTCTGCCCGCTCATTAAATGCCCGGAGCCGGGCATGACATTGAGCGTGGTGATGCCGCCTGCGAGTGCTTTTTTGAAGTCGTTGGAGCGCACGTCGATGGCGTCCAGGATACGCACTTCCGGCTGGATTGCTGCCGAGCGGTCGCCGCCCGAGCCATCGCCCAGATGTGAATGCGTATCGACCAAGCCGGGGAGGATCACCTTGCCGGTGACGTCCTGCACAACTGCGTCAGAGGGGATGTCCACGTCCTCTGCCGTACCGACTTCAAGAATCTTGCCGTATTGCACCAGCAGCACGCCGTTTTGGATTTCCGCGCCTTCGATTGGGATAATTGTTGCGCCGCGAAAGGCGTGGGGTTTTTCCTGCGCAGCCGCAGCTACGCACAAGAATATCGCCAGAATAGAAAGAGTACCAGCTCTCATCGCTCCTCCGTTATTTGGAATGAAAAAAACTTTTGGTAACCGCTGAGGTCGTCCCGCTATATTACAGCGGGATGCGAAAAGCGCACTGAGAGCGCGGAGAGTCTGAAGATATTAAAAGCAGACCCCATCCTCACCTTCCCCCTAAGGGGGGAAGGGATTTTGTTCCCTCTCCTCTTAGGAGAGGGACAGGGTGAGGTCTCAAAGATGCAAGATGCTCAGCGGACTCTGCGCTCTCCGCGGTTAAAAATCCCATGGAAAAAATTCAGCGTAATGTAGGAACAAGTCAACAGGGAAGCAAGGATAAGATTATTGTGTGACAGGCAGGAATGCCTGTCCTACCCCTACTATTTTTTTGCTTTGTGATGTGGGAGCGGGGAGATGCTTAACATTGGGTGGAGGTCTTTCGAGTCCGATTCTCCTTTATAGAGAACGCGTTCGAGGAAGAGCCCCGATGGGGGAGCGGTGTATTGCGCCGGCTCTTCGGATTTCGTAGAGAGGTAGCGCTTGATGTCGTCGTGCGTGAGGTTGCCCCTGCCGACTTCCACGAGCACACCGACGATGCGCCGGACCATCTTGCGGATAAAATGCGAGCCACGGATGCGGATGAGAATCAGTCCGCCGTCTTCTTTGAGCTCGGCGCTTTCGATAAGCACGTTGGTCGATTTTTCTTCCGGGTCGTCTTCCGTGAAGGAGAAAAAGTTCTTCATCCCGACGAACAGATGGAGGCTCTCCTGCATCCGCTTGGTATCGAGCTGGTCTTTAATCCACCAGACGTAGCGCTTTCCGAACGCCGTGCGCCGTCGCGAAATTTGGTACAAATAGATACGGGCGTCGGCATGGTAGCGGGCATGGAACTCGGCGTCCACTTTCTCGACGTCCAGGATATTCACGTCGGCGGGGAGCTCGTCGTTGAGCTTCATGCGGATGATTTCGGGCCCGAGGACTGTTTTGACGTCTAGATGCGCGACCTGCATGAGGGCGTGGACGCCGGCGTCGGTTCTACCTGAGCCCATCAGCTCGAACTCGCTCGTCTTAAACACCTTGTGCGCGGCGTTCGCGATTTCGCCCTGCACAGTGCGAACGTTCTTCTGGATCTGCCAGCCGTAGTAGCGTGTGCCTTCGTATTCGAGTGTGAGTTTAAAGCGTGGCATGGTTATGGTAGAAAGATTATTGGATTGAAAATTTTTAGTCGCTTCGCTGGAGTTACTGTTGTTTTTTCCTCCCCCTTAGTCCCCCTCGGTGAGGGGGACAGCGAACGCGTGTGCATCGTGCACTTTCCGCTCACAGCGCTTCGATTTCGGTTCACCTTGCGCTACTGCAAAAGCGATTACAGGTTAGCCAATTACGTTAGAGAATCAATTCGCTGCGGCGCGGAGTGTGAAACGGGGGATGGTAACTTGGAACAGCTCGCCGCCCGGGCGTTTCATCTGGTATGTGCCCTCCATGTAGCCTTCCATCGTTTCAAGGATGCAGAAGCTGTTGTAGTCGTGCGACTTGCCGGGCTCGATGACGGGCTGCTGTCCGACGACGCCTTCGCCCTCGACTTCTTCCTTTCTGCCGGTGGAGTGGACGATGTGCCAGTGCCTCCGGAGCAGTTGCACCGCCTCGTCTCGGTCGTTGGTAATGGTAATGAAATACGCGAAGACGAACTTGTGCGAGAGCGCGTCGGATTGGCCGTCCAAGTACACAGGCCGGACGGCGATGGTGATGCCTTCAGTTGTGGCGACGTATTGTTGCATGGGTTTTACGCAAGCTGAAGCTTGCAGCTACCCAAGATACTACTTCTTCACGAGAAAATCGAGCGTGATATCCTAAAGGAATTTGTTTTTGAGTTCCGGCGTGGGCACCATGCACGACTCTCTGCGGCCGAAGAGACGATAGCGGTGCTTTGCGACGAATCTGTACACGGCGTTGCGGATGGGTTTCGGGACAATTATGAAAACGGAGAACAATCTCCAGCCGGCGTGGAGATGTTTGACAATTCTTAGGATGGCATCGGATTCGGTGTATGCGTTACCGTTTTCGAGCAGGACAACGGTGGTGAGATCAAGCGCGTTGGCATGAACGCCTTTGAGGATTTCTTGTACGTTCTCCGATTGAAGCGAGCCGAAACGGAAGACGTCCTTCAAATCTCGTTTAATAATGAATTGAACGAACCCGTTGCAGAGGTTGCAGACGCCGTCAAAGAAAATCATTGGATGAGTCGAGGTGGTCATGTGTACTCACCTTTGGACAACAGAAACTCCAGTACAATTTGTGCGAATTCTTCCGGCGCTTCGGCGTGAATCCAGTGTCCCACGTCTACTCCCACGATGCGAGCTTGTGGGAACAAGCGCATGATTGACGGCTCGTCTTCTTGTGTCACGTATCCGGCTTTGTTGCTTTTGAGGAGCAATGCCGGCTTTATGAAGGGTGTTGGAGAATCCAGCGCGCCGTTAATGTCATTATAGTATCGCAGAATAACGGGAAGGTTCATCTTCCATCGGAAGCCGCCGGAGTCTTCTCGCGCGAGATTCTTCATCACGAACTGCCGGGTAGTTTCGCTGGGGATGTTGGCGGAGAGCGCCTCGCTGATTTCTTTCCGGCTGGTGAAGTTGTTGAGATTTAGCGAAGTGACAGCGTCGAAGATATAATCGTGCTGGCGGCCGTATCCACGTGGAGCCATATCGACGACGATAAGTTTCTCGACCAGCTCGGGATAAGTAAGCGCGAAGTGCATGGAGGTTTTACCGCCCATGGAATGTCCCAGTATGTGTGCGGCTGGCAGGTTATGGGAGTGCATGAACTCCCGCACGTCGTTTGCCATTTCGGCGTAGCTCATGGTATTAGCGTGGGGAGATCTGCCATGGTTGCGCGCATCGAGGGCGAAGACGCGGAAGCGCTCGCCGAACAGTTTCCCGTGCGTGTGCCAGTTATCCGCCGAGCCGAGTAACCCGTGCAGGATGATGAGCGGTCTTCCCGTCTTGCCGTACGAGTGAAAGAAAAGATTCATACTGAGGAAAAATTACGGACAAATGAAAAGGGAAACAAGAGGTGTTGAGCGAGGGGCGTAATTTTCCGCCGCAAGTTGCGTTTGACGGACGGTTCCGGGGAAATGATTTTACGTACGTTTCTGAACTGCTCTGGTAGCGTTTACTCGTACCGCAGAGATTCTACCGGGTCGACGCTGGCGGCTTTACGCGCGGGGAAGAAGCCGGCAACGAGTCCGACAGCGGCGAGGATGCCTGTCGTGAGGATCATTGTGGTGGCTGACAGAATTGGCCTACCGAGGAACTGCATGGCGCCGTCTTCAGCTGGAAGCATCCGCACGAAGGAAACGATGCCGTAGGAAAGTGAAAGCCCCACGGTGCCCCCGATGAACGCGAGGAGCAATGCTTCAAAAATAAACTGCGAAAGAATGTAGCGGCGTTTGGCACCGACCGCCATCTTAATGCCGATTTCGCGTGTGCGCTCTTTCACGACCACGTACATGACGTTGGCAACGCCTACGCCTGCGATGAGGAGCGTGAGGAATCCGACTGAGCCGAGGAAGATGGTCATGCCCAATCCGATTTTGCGGTTAATTTTTTCGCCCTCGATGAAATCCCAAATGCCCAGTGCGCGCTCGTCTTCCGGGTCGAAGCGGTATTTCCTGCCTAACGCGCGATAGATATCGGCTTTGACATCGAGCTGCCTGGACGGGTCGGTTGGCCGCACGACGATGCTATTCACGTACTGGTTTCCGTACGATGTGCGGAAAGTCGAGTACGGCATAATCGCTCGCCGCGTATCCGGACCGTTGTTCATCGAGGTTTGGATTTTCTTCTGCATGATGCCGACCATCGTAAACGGGATGCCACCAACCAGGATCGTTTTGCCGATGGGGTCTTCCTCGCCGAAAATATCTTTTGCGATGACCTCCCCGAGGAACAGCACGCGTCGTTGTTGTTCCACATCAACGGTATTGAGGAAACGCCCCCCACCCGCCGGATACATTCGGCGCATTTCCTCAAAATTCGCGTTCACACCCTCGCATTCCGTCGTCATCTGCACTTTGCCGTATGTAAGAGTGACGTTTTTCCGGTATTGCGGGCTGACCATGCTGATGGCTGGGATGACCGTCTGAAGCACGTCGACGTCTTCTTCCGTCAAACGTACGCGCCGTCCTTTAGGCAAACCTTCAAAAGTTTTTCCAGTCTGGCCGCCGTAGACGATCATGATCCGGTCTCCGGCATTGAGCATGCCGTTGAGCATGCGGTCGGAGAGCCCCTCACCAAACGCGAGCAGAAGTACAACGGCGACCGTACCCCACGTAATGGCGACAAGCGTGAGGATGGCGCGCGTGCGGTGCGCTTTTAGGTCGTGGAAGAATTCTTTAAGTAATTCTTTATACATTTTTTAAGTTCGAAGGTCGAAGTCCGAAGTGAGAACGAAAAACGTCGCAGTTCGAAATGGTTATGTTCTAAGACACTCAACCACATCAAGATTCGCGGCTTTGCGCGCGGGCATGAGTCCCGCAGCCAAGCCGATTAAACCAAGAATGGAAGCGGTCGCGATAACGACTTCCATAGACAAGACTGGAGTACCGACAAAGTCCTTTATCGGCAAAAATTGCAGGATCTGGATAATTCCGACTGCAATCACAAATCCGATGGACGAGCCAAGGAAAATAATAAAGAACGTTTCGAGAAAGAATTGCGAGAGGACATTGATTTTTTTCGCTCCCACTGCGCGCTTGATGCCGATCTCCTTGATGCGTTCCTGCACCACGATATACATGATGTTGGCAACGCCGACGCCCGCCACGCCGAGCGTGAAGCTGCCGATCAGTCCCATGAAAATGTTAAAGCCGAGGAAAAAGTAGAAGAAAAATTTGTCCATTTGAGTGGTATCCCAAATCCAGGCCGCATCCCGGTCAGTGGGGTCAAACTTGTATTTTCTGCCGAGGACGGAGCGGACGTCTTCCACCGTTTCTTCACCGAGCGTCGGGTCTTTGACCTGATAAATGATATTGCTCAAGCGGATAACGCCGAAGACAGATGAGAACGTAGTCGAGGGGATAAAGATCCGGTCGCGGTCGCGCGAGTTGTACGATGAGTTTTGTGTTTTCGGCTGCATCACGCCGACGACGGTAAACGGAACCGAGCTAATGTAGATGACTTTTCCAATGGCGGAGCTATCGGCGAACAAGTATTCTTTGACTTTGTCGCCGATGAGGCAGACACGACGACGGTGTTCGATATCGAGGTCGTTGATGAACCGGCCGCCCATCTGCGGGATGATGTTCCGCATATCGGCATAGGTCGGATAGATGCCGGACACGAGCGAGTTGAGGATGTTCTCGCCAACGCGTGCAGTCGTCCATCTGCCGTATTCCGGGCTGATGGTCTTGATGTTGGGAACGAGCTTCGCGAGCAGGCGCGTGTCCTCTTCGATGAACGACATAGGCCGTCCCGTGCCGAAGCCTTCCCACGCTTTTGTTGTACGGCCCGGCCAAACGATAGCAATACTCTCGCCCATGCCGTGCATATTGATCGACATTTGCCGCTGGAAGCCGACGCCAAACGAGATCAGCACGATGATGGCGACCGTGCCCCAAACGATGCCAAACATCGTCAGGAAGGCGCGGAGCTTTTGCGCTTTTAAATCCTGCCAGAATTCTTTGACGATGGTGAGAAATTTGTCCATTGCGAATTTTTTATCGGTAGGCGCAGGCTTCAGCCTCCGATTAATACTTCAAGAAACGCAACCATTCCCGCTTAAGAACAGCGAGATGCAAAAAGCGCAAAGGTTGCGACTACCGTACGGTTATAATCTTATTCAATCTTCTTCACGGGTTTTTCGAGCACCTCGTCGCCTTCCTTCAAGCCTTCAACCACTTCGATGTTGATGGCGTCGCTCAGACCCGTTTTAATCAGGCGCTCTTCCTGGCTTGTGGGCGAGAGATATACTTTCACGAGCGATGAGTCGCCGCTGAATGTTACCAGCCGTTCCGGAATGATGAGCACGTCCACTTTCCGGTTGATGATGATGTTGGCGTTTGCCGAATAGCCCGCGCGCAGGAGGACATCGCTGCCTTTCGGAATCAAAATTTCAATTGGGAAGACCGTCGCGTTGTCTTTCTTTTCGGCTTTGAGCCAGATTTTGCGCAGGGTGCCCTTCACGGTGTCGTTCGGCAGTGCGCCGACGCGGATTTCCGTGTCCATACCTTCCTTTAACCTGCCTACATCGATCTCGTCAACCGTGCCCTTGAAGAGCAAGCGCTCCATGTTTGCCATTTTCATCAGCACAGTGCCTTCCTGGAACGAGGAGAGCGGCGTAACGGGGTCGCCGACTTCCACTGCGCGGTTCAACACGAAGCCGTCGATGGGCGCTTTGACGATGGATTCGATTTCCGTATCGCCGATGGTGACTTTCCCGCTTTCAAACAGAGCAAGCTTTTCTTTTGCAATTTTCACGCGTACATCAGCATCCTGGTAACGCTTCTCGAAGTCTTCATATTCCTTCTGAGAAATCAACTGCTTTTTCACCATCGATTCCTGCCGCACACGTTCTTTAGCAAGGTTTTCGAACTCAAGCTCTGCGAGCTGTACCTGGCGCTTTGCTTCGGCGAGTTCAAGCGGCGTGGGGTCAGGTTTGACTTCCAACAAGGGTTGTCCGGCTTTCACGAACTCGCCCACGTCGGCATAAATTTTCTTCACGACGCCGGAGACTTTCGATTTCACCGAAATTTCGTTCTCCGGCTCGATGGTGCCGACCGCAAGCGCTTTATCCGTGACACTCCCGCGCAGGACTTTCACCTTGGGAAGCATGTCTTCGGCGGAGCTTTCGGAGTTTCCGAAGAACAAGAATCCAGCGACCACAAGCACCACCACGCCAATGAGAGAAAAAAGCAGTTTCTTTTTCATAGTCCACCTTCTGAGGGATACAGTACGTGCGAGAGTATGCTTACTTTACGGCGTTAGGGACGAATAGTTGCGGAACCGCCGTACCGCTGCCTTCAATTAGACCGTTCAAAGGGTCAAAAGGTTACCGTGGAAAAGCATTTCTTTGTATGATGCAGGAGAGCGGGAGAACGCTGCAGAGCCATCTGAACCTATTTTTTGGAAGTTAATGAGAGGGCGAACGAGCGGATAGTGCGCATATATTCCTCGCCGCCGACCCAAAATGTGTCATTATGGTCTGCGCCCACTATGGTGTGGAAGGTTTTCGGCTCATTGGCAGCGGAGTATAGTTTTCTGCCCAGTGCGATGGGGATGACGCCGTCTTGGTCGCCGTGCAGGAATAAGATGGGGATGCGGATGGTGCGGATTTTCGCTTCGGAATCGAACCGGCTGCGCAAAATGAACTGCGCGGGCAGGAAGGGATAAGCGACGCGGGCGACATCCTTTGCGGTGGAAAATGTTGATTCCAGGATAAGTCCCGCCGCCTTGCGATGCGTGGCGATATCGACAGCTACCGCACCGCCGAGGCTTGTGCCGAAGAGTATAATAGAGGACGAATCGACGCCCTGCCGCTGTAGGAGATAATCGAACGCTGCGCGGCCGTCTGCGTACACGCCGTCTTCGGTGGGGGAGCCCTCACTTTTGCCGTAGCCGCGGTAGTCGAACATAAGCACGTTGAAACCGGAATCACGCATTGCTTTTATTATGGGGAGCCGGTGCGAGAGATTGCCTGCGTTGCCGTGCGCCATCAAAAGCGTGGCGACGGCGGAATCAGACTTCACAAACCATGCGTGGATCTTGACGCCGTCCTCTGTTATGAACGAACAGTCCTCGATGCCGGGTACAGTTCCGGCTTCATCATAGTAGCCACCGGGGTACGAGGATGGGAAGAAAATAAATTTTTCTTCGAACAACATAAGGAGAATCGTCCAGAATGCGATTGCCGCGATGGCGGCAATGAGCAGTTGTTTGAGAAACCGGAGGATTGGTTGCTGCTTGGGCTTCACAAGACTAAAAGTAGATAAACTCATGGTGAATCTCAATGGAAAACATGGCCCGCGAATTACGCGAAAATAGTGGGATTGTCCCAATGGGTTCCCAGGCACCCTGCTGCCAAAGGCATCCCTTCGGGAGACAAGCTCAGGGCGCTTATAATGACACGATGATTCTATATTCGCGTGTTTAGTGTGCTTCGGGGAACAAAAATTGCTTTTTAACGCTGACAGGGCTAAGTTATGAGAGTCATGAAATTCCTTGTGCCAATATTGCTGTTTTTGGAAGCCCCACTCTCAGCGCAGACGTATTTTGCGATGCGTGCGGCATTCCTTGAACGCAAAGGCGAGGTGGAGTCGATGGAGCTTGTGTACGCGGAAGAATCCCCGCTCACAACGACGTATGATTTTCTGCTTCGCTCGACGTCGGGCGATTCCATTTCCGGACGGCTGCGTTTGCCGAAAGGCGAAGGGCCGTTCCCAGCCGCGCTGTTGTGTGTCGGAATTGAGACGGGCAAGGAAGTGATTGATATGATCGAGGGGCAGGACAGTGTCGCACTCGTGGCGGTGAACTATCCGTTCGAGGGTGCATTGGATTTCCGGGGCTGGTCGGCGTGGGGCACGACGTTCCGACTCCGCTCGATGGCATACCGCACCGTACCGCTGCTCTTGACGTGCCTCGACTGGATGTTTGAGCGGCGCACGATAGATTCGCGAGACGTGACGGTCGTCTCGGTGAGCTTCGGAGTGTTTACCGGCTTGCCGGCGGCGGTGATTGACCAGCGCGTGAAGCAAGCGGTTGTTGTTCAGGCTGGCGGAGACCTGAGCGGCGTAATTGCCAGCAACGCGGAGCGGCTGGATGTACCGGTTCCCTCGTGGCTCGCAGGCTGGTTGGGCGGAGCGATTCTCGCGCCGTTTGAGCCCAACAAGTACGTGTCGTACCTCATGCCTCGTAAATTGCTGATGGTGTGCGGCAAGGGCGATACGATGTTTCCGGAAGAATCGGCGCTCTCGTTATATGAAGAAGCGCGCGAGCCGAAGGAACTTATCTGGCACACCAGCAAGCACGTGATGCCGGGCGAGAAGGAACTTATTAAAGAACTGACGAATGTGGTGGTGGGGAAGTTGTACGGGAAAAATTAAGCAGTCTGTTCTACTTGATCGGGAATATGCGTAAAGGCGATGCGGACGGGCGCGGCGTCACGGGCGGCGTGGCTGCCGCTGAAGTAAATCGTGTTCTTGCCGAAGCGGGTATTGAGCTTATCGACGGCGGTGTTGAGGGCGTTAGGTTTCTTCTCTGTGTCGAAGAGTGAGAGCGTGCACTCTTCTTCTTTTTTGAGCTCGAACAAAGCGATGCCCACTCGCAGGGGTTTGGCGGTGATGTGCGGCTTCTTGTTCCAGAGGAACGTCAGCGCCTGTAGGAAGCGATTCGTTTCGTGCGTATAGTCGAACGACATCGCGTCGCTCCAGTACTTGTTGTCGAAGTACTGGATGTGCACGCCCAGCGCGCCGGCGCGGTAGCCGTACGAGCGCAGGCGCATGCCCGCTTTTTGCACGAGGCGGTTGATGACGTCCAATGCTGCCGCTTCAGTACGGAGGTTGGGCGGCAGGACGTGCGAGTGTCCCACGGTTGACCGCTGTGTGGGTGGCGTGTAGACCTCTTCGCCGCGCAGCTTGGCGTACATTCGCTCGCCTTCAATTCCGCCCCAGACGCTCCGGAGCAGCGCCTTGCTTGCCGTGCAAAGCTGCTTGACGGTGTGGATGTTGTGCTTCTCAAGCCTTCGTTTCATGCGCGGGCCGACGCCGGTGAGGTCTTCCAGTTCCAATTTATAGAGACAGTCCGGTAATTCCTCCTGCTCGATGACGACCAACCCGTTTGGTTTCTGTATATCGGACGCCGTCTTGGAGAGGAAGAGATTGGGTCCGATGCCGATTGAGCTTCGCAGTTCCGTTCCTACTCGCTTGTAGATTGTTTCCTTGATGTGCTTAGCGAGCGCGACGGCTTTCTCCCGTTGCCGCTGACTGCCAGTGAGCGTGCACACCATCTCGTCGATGGAGAGGACGCTGTGGACGGGCACGCAGGACTCCACCGCTTCCACGAGTTGATTATGGAAGTCGATATATTCGTGGTGGCGTGCTTCGACGACGATAAGCTCCTTACACATGGTTTTCGCTTCGCGAATGCCCGTGCCTGTCTTAATCCCGAACTTCTTCGCTTCGTAGCTTGCCGCGATGGCGCAGGTGGAGTCCGTCATCATCGGTGCGACGACGATGGGCTTGCCGCGCAGCTCGGGGCGGAGCTGCTGCTCTACCGACGCGAAGTACGCGTTAAAATCGACAAAGAGGAATCCGAGTGACATGGTGTACGAGAATTAGGAGTTTCTTGGGAAAAAGTCAAGCGCGAAGATGATGCGGCTATACTGACCTTTTTGTCGTTCGCAAAAATCTATGAGCGACATTTTTGTCGTTAACCAGAGAAAATAAAACCTGCGAGGTTTTGAAAAACCTCGCAGGTTTTAGGAGCGACATGAATTTTGCGTTACTCGTCTTTTGGGGTTTTTGTCTGGCTTAGCATAATGTTCAAGTGTGCCCGGGATAAGACTTCACCGCGAAAGACAACTGCGTCGATAGACGTTGAATTCTCGATTCGTTCAAGGGGATTTTTGTTGAGGACGACGAAATCCGCAATCTTGCCTTCTTCAACCGAACCGAGATCCTTCTCTTTTCCATAAAAGACAGCGGAGTTGATCGTTGCGGCTCTCAGCACTTCAGCCGGAGTGAGTCCCGACAGACGGATGAGCAATGCGAGTTCCTCATGGAGACCGGCGCCGGGTACGACAAACGGCGCACCGGTATCCGTCCCCGGAAGCACACTCACTCCGCCTCGGTGCATTTTTCCTATGTCTTCAGCCGCAGTACGAATTGCCTTTTGCCAGCCCGCGGAACCCCTTCCTTCTTTTTCGTGCGCTACAAGCGACTTCTCCCAATGGTCGAGCAGCTCTTCGGGCAACTTGAATTCATTGGCGTGCTCATATGTCGCCAGTTTTTCCCGCAGCGCGGTAATCGATTGTGTTGCGGGTTGCCAGGCTGCAAGCGTGGGAACATGGACAGCCTGCGTTGATTTGAAGGCAGCAAACAGTGCTTTTTTCTCTTCAGCAGACGTTTTGGAAAGTGGGTATGGATAAAAGGCATGCTCAAAACTTTTCTGGCCCGCTTCAAGCGCTTCTTTGGGTGAGAGAATGTCCAAGCCGTGACCGTAGAGCGGTAAGCCGTGTTCTTGCGCAGCTTGTGCGATGGCGAGGTACGTTTCCAGATTGACCGCGGTACGTACCTTGATACAATCCATGCCGAGGTTTGCGATCTTTTCTACAAAAGTTTTGGCTTCTTCCGGGTTGGCGACAACCCAGTGGTCGATTCGCTGTTCGCCTCTTCCCTCCAGCATCGGACCGCTCGCTTGAACAATGCGGGGGCCATAAAATTTGCCGTAATCAATCTGTTTTCTCCACAAGTTGATTTTTTCCGGGTCAGACCCCATGTCGCGGACGGAAGTTACCCCGGACGTCAAAAAAAGAGCGGCGCTTTCCTTCGACAGGCGGGCAATATGCACGTGGTTGTCGAACAGTCCCGGAATCACAAACTTTCCGGTACCGTTCACAACGACTTTTGATGGTGGGAGTTCTTCCGAAGCCGGTCGTATCTCTGCAATTCGGGTTCCTCTCACGATGATGTCCTGATGTGGTACGAATGTCCCGCTGCGCGGCTCCAGGACACTGATATTTTTCACAACGAGCTCAACGCGTTCCCCTTCGCTCTCTTCGGCGAATGATATCGACGGTTCTGTTGTGGTCATGAAGATGGAACCTACCGCAACGATTCCGCCGGCAATCGTGAAAAGAATATTCCGTAGCCTCCGTGTCATGTTCTCCTCCATTTGTGACCTGTGCCTTTGGTTCTTCTTTTTCTATTCCGACAGCAACAAATACGCCAGAGCGGCGAAGCTTGCGTGCGAGAGGGTAATAGCGATGCCCGCGCGGTGGTCGAGTCTCTGCGTTGACGCGAGCAACGCGGGGTCGCGCGTTTGCACGTACTTGTCGAAATCCTGATTCGCCTGGTCTTTCCAGTACGCGGAGAGCACGCCGGCGATTACCATGGACGCCGCCGCGGCGTAGGTTTCCCAACGGAGGTCAGAGCCGTTTTCGTGATCCGGCGGCAGGACGTCAGGCAGTTTCGTCCCGTTCGTTACAGTTGGTGAGAGCGTAATGAGCGGGGGGAACACCGTCTCCGGCGTGATGCTCACATTTCCCGGCTCGTAACCGTCTTTCGTAACGAGCAGTGTTCCGGAGAGCGGGCTTGGCGATCTATAATAGAGCGGCGTTACACCCAGCTCACGGTCGCGCAGTTTCACTATTGCGCCGGAAGGGTTTGAGTTGAGCGTTAACAGCGAGCCAAGCTCGAATGTATAGCGCACGTCAGAGTCGGCGGCGACGTCGATTGTTTCTATTTTGGAAATGTTGAGCCAGCTCGTCGCGTTTGGATAGACGACTTTCAGATGGTGGATACCTACGGGTATGAGATGTTGCTCGAGCGGCGTTGTGCCGGCGAGGAGCGAATCCACATACACCTCCGCGCTGCTGGGTGTGCTTGCGACTGTGATCCGCCCTGTTTGCGATAGGGCGGTGACGAGGGGTAGTGTGATAAAAAGAAACAATGTCATGCCCGCAGATTTTAAGCGGGCATCCATGTTTTGGATTCCCGATAGAAGCATTCGGGAATGACAATAATATTGTTTTTTTCTCATATCGGCCTCAGAGCTACGATGTATTTGTCTTCCGATGTCACGAGCAATAAGCCGCCCCAGATGACGGGAGGGACTTTTATTCTGCCGAGCGCGTCGTATTTCCACAGCTCGGTGCCGTTTTCTGCGTCGAGAGCGTACAGTGTGCGGTCATGCGAGCCCCAGTACAACACGTTGCCCGCAACGAGAGGCGCCGAGCTGACGCCGCTTTTCGCCGCAAAACGCCACCGGCGTTTTCCCGTATCGAAGTCGATTGCATGGCAGGCGCCGTCAGACGAGCCGACGTACACCGCGTGCTCGCTCGCCGCAGCGTTGCCGAACACCCGCGCGCCGGCTTCATATTGCCACTGCACGGTGCCCGTCACTGCATCGAGCTTGTACACGATGCCGTTATTCGAGGGGAACACCACGCTCTTCTTGATAACAACCGGCGTCGCAAATACCGCCGAGCCGGCGTTGAATTTCCATTTTAACGCGCCGCTGGATTTATCGAGAGCATACAAGTAGCCGTCGTCCCCGCCGAAGAACACCCGCGTGCCGTCTGTCGCGGGCGAAGAGCGTACGGGTTTACGTTCGTCCTCCTTGCCCGTTTTGAACTGCCAGACTTCCAAGCCGTCTTCTTTGTTTAAACAGTATGCGATGCCTTCCATTGTGGTGACGTACACGAAATCGTCCACGACGAGAGGGGAGGATTCGATGGGTCCCAGCTGCCTCGCCCAGTTTCTATCAGACGAATTGCGGAGCGACATGGAGACGAGTGTTTCCTTGCCGCCGGCAATGGGCACAATAACGGAGCCGTTATCGAGCGCGGGCGTACCGTGGACGGCCGACTCCAGCGCGACGTAGCCGAGCCGCTTGCCGCTGTTAATGTTGACGGCCTGCAACTCACCGTTGAGCGTCGTAACAACAATCACACTATCGCGTACGAGCAGCGAAGCGCTGATGCCTGCAAGGGCGTTGTATTCCCACACTTCTTCAAAAGGCGGCTTTAAGGTCGATGGCGACGCGTTCATTCGTTGAGGCGAGCCGCCGTACTGCGTCCAGTCGTTGGGCGCCGTCCTGAGCGCCTTGTCTATCCGTACTCCCGAGCAGGAGACGAGGAGGAGGGAGGCAAAAAGATAGTAACATAAATTTTTTTTGTTCATAGTGTTTTATGACCCCACCCTGCCCTCCCCTGGAGGGGAGGGTGATTTTTTTCTTAACGCGACAAGCGGAAACGTATCGGAATTGACATTTTTACCTTTACAGGTTGCCCTTTGTGTATTCCAGGGATAAAACGTGTTTGTCGTACTGCTTCAGCGGCGGCTTCATCGCATCCACCGCCGATACCGCGCAAGACAGTTGTTTGATACACCCTACCAACTTCGTCAATAAGAGCCTCTATGAACACCATGCCTTGGATGTCAGCTCGTTTTGCTTCATTAGGGTAGACAACTTTTCTTTGAATTTCAGCGATTCCTCCAATTGGTTCGGGTAATTTTTCAACCGCAACGTATATGGGCTTTTCCCCGGTTGTTGTCGCTTGGTCAAGCAGTGGCAGGACTAAGAACCCCCATTCGGCTCCTCTGGGAATCTGTTTCCCATTTTTGAGATGTACTAAATCCGTAATGACCACATGGATATATTCATAGTCGCAAAGGGAGTCTAAGACTACAATTCGCACTTCCTGTTTTTCCTGTGCATAGCGGGCATTTATTTTCAACGGTCCTGTACACTCTCCATAAATACGCAATGATGATTCATTGAAAGAGCGAATGTTTATCGGTTCTGCGACGCGAAATTTAATGACGACAGTAGAATTTCGAACTACAGCATTATCCGCTGGGTACAGATCCAAAATGAACGGCTCCGAGCCGCACGCGCTAAGGAAGAGGGATAAAATTAATAAGAAGTAAGAGAGTTTATTCATGAGAATATATTTCAATCTGATTGCATCAATTCGGATAATCGGTTCGCAAAGCGCACGGGTGACATGTGATCCTGTGCGAAGAATAACGTTGGCTCGATCAGCTCAAGTTCTATGAGATGAAACCTTCCATTGATTTCAACGCCATCCACTCGTGCGTACAGTAACGGCTCGCTCACAGCGTTTAGCACGCCATGCGCCTGTCTGATTAAGTCC
This sequence comes from Ignavibacteriota bacterium, assembly GCA_022616555.1. Lineage (GTDB taxonomy): Bacteria > Bacteroidota > Ignavibacteria > UBA10030 > UBA10030 > JAKEEG01. The sequence goes on from JAKEEG010000053.1 coordinate 28,183, forward strand.
GGCGGGGGAGTAACCAGTTCCGCTCTTCCGCCAAAATCCTGCTGGCTGCGGAAATCTCCATCCCTCGGTTTCTTGAGCACAGCATGGCTATATGCGTCACCGAAAAACATGAGCGACCATTCACCCTGCGACTGCACTTCCTTGATGAAAGGTTGAACAAGTAAGTCCATACTGAGAGACATCTCGTGCACGCGGTCTGTAAACGAGGCGAGTTCCTGCTCTCGGATGCGATATGTGTTGTGCGCCGTTGCCGA
>JAKEEG010000054.1 GCA_022616555.1 Ignavibacteriota bacterium
ACAGAATGATAGCGAGAATAGCTATGCTGTTTTCTCTCGTCGCCGTCGTTCTGGTAAATCAGAGTCTCAGCCAAGACGCGACGAACGGCAAGATAATCGGGTCCGTCATTGATTCAGAAACGGGCGAGCCGATCATCGGCGCGAACGTATTCCTCGAAGAAACATTCTTCGGCGGCGCAACAGATATCGAAGGGAAATTCTCCATCAGCGTGCCGCCCGGTTCCTATGCGCTGATCGTTTCAGTTGTGTCCTATGCCAAGCAGCGTATTACGGATGTCGAGGTACAAGCAGGCCAAGTAGTAAAAATTGATATCACGTTGGTTCCTGCCTCCGTCGAGCTCAATGAAGTTGTAGTAACCGCAAAGCTTATGGAAAATCGCGAAGCGACAACATTAATTGTGCGTCAACGTGCCGTCGCTGTGAGCGATGCTATCAGTACAGAAATGATCGCTCAGGCTGGCAGCTCAAACGCAGCAGATGCGATGACGAAAGTAACTGGTGCGTCGGTCGTCGGTGGGAAATACGTATACATTAGAGGATTGGGCGAACGCTATTCAAACACTCACCTGAACGGCTCGGAACTCCCAAGCGCGGACCCCGATAAGAAGTCGTTTCAGATGGACCTCCTCCCTACGAATATTCTCGATAACATTGTGACGATTAAGTCCTTTACTCCGGATAAACCAGGAAATTTTTCTGGTGGGATTGTTGATATCGGTACTGCATCCTATCCCGAAAAATTCACGTTAAAGTTTTCAACTTCACAGTCGTACAATGCAACAACTTCCTGGAACTCAAATTTCCTAACGTATAAAGGCGGTGCTCAGGATTGGCTCGGCTTTGACGACGGTACGCGAAGACTGCCTGATGTGTTAAATGACCCGAACCTCAGTATTCCCAATGTCCAAGCTGCAAGATCGAATCCTGAATTAGCCGCGCAGTTGGACCTGCTCTCAAAATCTTTTAATCCTCAAATGTCGGCTGTGCGCAGCACCGCTCCCATTAACCAGAAGTACTCACTTTCGCTCGGCGATCAGACGTCGTTGTTTGGCGGTTCCTTGGGAGTGTTGGGAAGCATGAGCTACGCTCGCGATTACTCCTTTTATGAGAATGGAACAGTGGGGCGATGGAAACTCACAGGGCATGTCGATCAGACTGATGCGCTCGCAAAACTGATGGAGCTCTCCGATACAAAAGGAACAGACGAGGCACAATGGGGCGGATTGTTTACGCTGAACTACAAGGCTGGACAGAATCATGAATTTGGCGGCAACTATGTGCATACGCAGAGCGGTGAATCGGTTTCACGCTACATGGTTGGCAGATGGCCTGAACAGCTTTTCGGCGAGAACGAATTCTTCGAAACACGAGTCCTACAATACACCGAGCGCAACTTAAACAGCTACCAGCTTCGTGGAAAACATTTCTTCAATTCATTCCTGAATACAACCATAGAATGGTCGGCGACAAAATCGCGTTCTTTGCAGGATGAACCGGATGCAAGGTTTTTTTCTGATAACTATGCTCACCAGACGATAGCAGGAAATGATACGACTGTGTACAGCGTCGCTCCGGGTCTCTACCCAAGGCCCGCTCGATATTTTCGTAACCTGACAGAGGATAATTCAGTCCTGACGCTCGAGCTTTCAATTCCCGTCCAGCAATGGGTCGGGCTTCCGGGGAAAATGAAATTCGGAACATCGTTCAACGAAAAAGACCGCGAATTTACAGAACGACGGTTTGAATATTGGCAAGCAACGGGCACAAGATATAATGGCGACCCAGAATCATTCTTTTCTAATTCCAATATCGGCATCATCGGGTACGACTCGGTGACCAACCGTTACATCTTCGGCAATTACATTGCCAACCCGGCAGATGCGCGAGGCGGAGATTATGATGGCTACGAAAAGGTAATAGCGTATTTCGGTATGGCTGAGATTCCCCTGTTCTCCACATTCAGGATTATCGCAGGCGCGCGCTATGAAGAGACTCGTATGAACGTTAGTGGTAAAGATACAGTGGGCAAGTTGAACGACCACGACCTCCTCCCATCGGTCAATATGGTGTATCAATTGTCCGACAATATGAATCTGCGTGCATCGTATGGCAAGACGCTGGCACGGCCAAACTTCCGAGAGAAGGCTCCATACGCGAGTTATTCGTTCGCCGGCGATTTTACTTTCCTCGGCAACATCAATTTGAAGCGAACGCTCATCCATAATTACGATTTGCGCTGGGAGTGGTTCGCTCGGCCGGGTGAAATTTACGCTGTGAGCGCGTTTTATAAAAATTTCAAGAATCCCATCGAGCGCGTCATTAACGTACAGTACGCCTCCGAAGGTGGAGAAGTATTGTTTGACAACGTTGATCGTGCAAGGGTGTACGGATTGGAATTTGAACTTCGAAATAGATTAGATATTCTGCACGATATGCTGAGCAACCTCACGGCGGGTATGAACCTCACGCTTATTCGCTCGGAGGTTGACATTCCGGAAGGTGAGCTTCTCGTTACACGAGCGGTTGACCCGAACGCCAGCGCGGTCCGCCCTCTGCAGGGTCAATCGCCGTATTTGTTAAATGCTTATCTCGCCTATGACAACTTTGCAAGCGGCACTTCGGTCGCTGCTTTTTTCAATACTTTTGGTGATAGGCTCGCTGAAGTCAGTCTTGGCGGCACTCCGGACGTGTATGAGGAATCTAGGCCGTCACTCGACTTGAATGCGTCACAAAAAATATTTGACCACTGGACAATCCGTGGTTCCGTCAAGAATTTATTAAACTCCAAGTATCGCCTGAGCCACACATATAAAGGGAGCGAATATGTGCGGGCTGAATACAGTACCGGCGTTACATTCTCAGTAGGTGTGAGCTATTCAATTGATTAGAGGTTGGTTGTCCTTAAATCACACACTTAACTATCCATCGTTGTATCAAACTGTAAGGAGGTTAGAAATGTCTGTAAAGTTGAGATGGTTTCTTTTCGCTCTCAGTCTGTTTCCTGTTGCCTTGTCGGCGCAGAGCACCGTGACCGTCACGGACGCGAGCATTGCGCCCGGCGCAACGGTAAACTGGACGAACAACAACACATATGTGCTGGACGGTCTGGTGTATGTAGACTCAGCCAGCGTGTTGAACATCCAAGCCGGTACGGTCATCAAAGGCAAAGCAACGCCGACAACGGACAATACCAGTGCGTTGATCGTTGCCCGGCATGGGAAGATTTACGCCACGGGCACAGCCGCCAACCCGATTATCTTCACGGCTGAGATTGACGACGTGACCGATCCAGACGATCTGACTGTTGAAGACCGCGGACTCTGGGGCGGCGTGATTATTTTGGGTAATGCCCAGATCAACACGACATCAGGCGTAGGTCAGATCGAAGGTATCGCTAGTGAAGAACCCCGTGGTGCCTATGGTGGTGAAGATGACGAAGACAACTCGGGTATCTTCCGCTATGTGTCCATCCGTCACGGCGGCAGTGAGATCGGCGCCGGTAACGAGATTAACGGTTTAACGATGGGCGCAGTGGGTAGCGGGACGACCATCGAGTATGTGGAAGTATTAAGCAACCTGGACGACGGCTATGAGTGGTTCGGCGGGACGGTAAGCACGAAGTATCTCGTGGCGGCATTCTGCGCGGACGATGCATTCGACTTTGACGAAGGCTGGACAGGCAAGAACCAGTTCTGGTTTGCTCTGCAGGGCACGGACTTTGCGGGACGTATTGCCGAGCAAGACGGCGGCACGACACCGGAAGACGGTACGCCCTTTGCGATTCCGTTGATCTACAATGCGACGTATATCGGACCCGGCGCAGCGGCAACACCGCAGGGCGATGGTGCGCAGGCTCTGATCTTCCGTGATAACGCAGGCGGCAAGTATTATAACAGCATCATTACGGACTATAACGGTCAAGGCGGCGGAGCTGCAGTGACGGTGGAAGACTTAGTGAGCGGAGCCGACAGCCGCGAGCGTTTGGAGATGGGCGATTTGGTGCTCAACAACAACATCTGGTGGGGCTTCGGTGCGGGTGCAGCTGACACAAACCTCGTCCCGCAGAGCTTCGTTCGCACTCACTTTAATGCAAACAACAACCAAATCATTGACCCAGAATTGCGCAGCATTAGCAGGACTGGCGACAACGGCCTTGACCCGAGACCGGATCCGGCAGGACCGGCGGCGAGTGGCGCAGTCGCACCGGGTGATGCGTTCTTCACAAACGTTTCGTACTACGGCGCGTTCAGCCCTTCGGGTCCGGTATGGATTGGCGGATGGACTGCAATCTCAAGTTACAGCATCGTGACGGGTATTGAGGAAATCAGCAACACAGCTCCTACCTCGTACATGCTTGAACAAAACTATCCGAATCCGTTCAACCCGAGCACGGTCATCACTTACTCGTTGCTAAAATCTGGCAACGTGAGTCTCAAAGTGTATGACATCTTAGGCCGTGAAGTTGCCACGTTGGTTGACGGACATCAGAACGCCGGTTCGTATAGAGTGCAGTTCGATGCCAGCGGACTCTCGACTGGCATGTATCTGTACAGAATCAGCGCCGGAGATTTCCATGAGGTTCGCAAGATGACGTTGACGAAATAGATTTTCCCCTCACCTCCCTGATGGGGATACCCTGGGCACAAGTTTCGAGCAGTTGGGGGCTTGTGCCCTTTTGTTCTATTTTTCAATGACTTAGAAGGCTCGAAGTTCAAACTAGCATTTCGTAAATTGAATAAGGAAGTGCGCTCGACGATGGAGATTTACATTGTCCGACATGCAATAGCGGTACCCCGCGGTACCCCCGGTTTTCCGAATGACGACCGGCCGTTGACAGAAGACGGCATTCAGAAAATGACGAGAGCGGCAAGAGGTATTGCCAATCTTGTACCTGGTATGGACTTGATCCTGACGAGCCCGTTGCAGCGTGCTCATGAAACGGCAAAAATTGTAGCGAGGGCATTGAAGATGGATAACAATGTTGAGACCTGCGAACAATTGCTTCCCGGTCAATCCATAAAGAATCTCCTTCTCTATCTTGCCAAATATAAAAATATGAAGCGGCTGATGCTCGTAGGGCATAAGCCTGATACAAGCGCCATTGCCTCGGCGCTCCTTGGCTTTGAAAAATCCTCAATGGATTTTAAAAAAGGCGCAATATGCCGTATTGATGTTCAGGCGCTGCCGCCAAAACAGCCGGGCACTCTCATCTATCTTCTCGCGCCTAAGCATTTGCGGATGATTGGCAAATCCTAAGAACGATATGGGAAATACTTTCGACCACGAGCATTCCTATCCCGGCAGGCTTATCATTGTCGAAGGAATAGACGGCTCAGGAAAATCTACGCAAATCCAGCTTCTGCAAAAGTGGCTTGTGAGCATGGGATATCGCGTATTCTTCACTGAATGGAATTCATCCGCTCTTGTCAAAGAAACCATCCGCCGCGGCAAGAAGAAAAATCTCCTCACGCCTACGACGTTCAGTATTCTCCACGCTACAGATTTTGCCGACCGTCTTGCACATCTGATTTTACCCCCGTTGAAAGCGGGAATGATCGTGCTCGCAGACCGCTACGTCTTTACTGCCTTTGCCCGAGATGTGGTGCGCGGCGTTCATCCGGAGTGGGTTCGTCAGATGTACGGGTTTGCCGTTCGGCCCGACCTGGCGTTTTACTTTAAAGTGCCGATTGAAGTTTCGCTTAAGCGAATACTTGTCGGAAGAGCGAGCTTAAAATTTCACGAGGCCGGCATGGACCTTGGGTTAAGCGATGACCCGAAAGAGAGCTTTAAGATTTTTCAATCGAAAATTATCGAAGAATATAATGCAATCGCCGACGAATTCAAACTTGTTGTCATGGATGCGACGAAACCAATTTACAGCCAACAAGCGATCGTGCGTGAGTTTGTTCAGGAGAAATTGCAGAATTACACGGGCATTCCCTATACGAGCGTATTGAGCGATGAGCAAGCCAAACGGTAAATCGTTCTTCGGCACCGGCCTTCCCTATCTTGATGTCAGCGACTTAACTGGTAAGCTGATTGTGATCGAGGGAACTGATGGAGTTGGCCGGTCAAGCCAAATAGATGAGCTAAAGAAATGGCTCGAAGTGAAAGGCTATGCGGTCACGACGACCGGCTGGACGCGCTCTCCCCTGCTCGGCACGGCGATAGAGACGGCAAAATCTGGGCATAGCCTCAACGTGAATACCTTCAGCTTGCTCTACGCTGCTGATTTTGCCGACCGCATCGAGCACGAGATTATTCCCGCGCTCAAAGCCGGTTTTATCGTCCTTGCTGACCGCTATATCTATACGGCATTCGCGAGAGCAATCGTACGAGGGGCTGACCCTTTGTGGATCCGCGAAGTGTACGGCTTCGCTCTTGAACCCGACGCTGTCTTCTATATGGATGTGAAAATTGAAAATCTCATCCCGCGCGTTATCAATGCCGAAACTCTGATCGAGCACTACTGGGAAAATCAATCTGGCGAAGGCATGGACTATTGGGAAGCGGGTATGGACCTCAAGCTTGGTGAAGACGTGTATGATAGTTTTGTAAAATATCAAAAACGCGTTCTTGACCAGTTTGACCTTATGGCACGTGAATTTCAATTTGTCATTGTCGATGCAACGCAGGAATTCAGCGCAATCAATTCAACATTAAAAACAGGTATCCTCTCCGTTCTTGAAGACGACTAACCATCAGCCAAAAAACCTAGCTGCGATCGATATCGGAACAAACTCCCTTCACCTCGTCGTTGCACAGATCGACCCGAAGTCAGGCAAATTTCTTATTCTCGACCGCGAGAAGGAGGCAGTGCGGCTCGGATCCGGCGCGACCGATATGAAAACCATCGCGCCCGATGCAATGAATTGTGGTATCCAAACGTTGGTCCGCTTCAAAGCCATTGCGGAGGCAAATCGCGCGACCGTGCGCGCTGTTGCCACAAGCGCTGTTCGCGAAGCGCTCAATCAACACGAATTCGTTAAGCGGGCGAAATCCGAAGCGGATATTTCCGTAGAGGTCATATCCGGTACAGAAGAAAGCAGACTCATTTACCTGGGGGTACTGCAAGCCCTTCCCGTTTATGACAAACGAATTCTTCTCATTGACATTGGTGGTGGCAGTACAGAATTTCTCGTTGGTGAAAAACGTAAAGTTCTTTTTGCGAATAGCCTAAAGCTCGGTGCGATACGGCTCACCCAACGTTTTTTTTCCGATGGACGCTCCAACGGAAAGCAAGTAAAGGAATGCCGGAAATATATTCGCGGGATGATCAACCCAGTCGTGCGGGAGATTGGAAAGCTTAAGCCAAAAACGACAACAGGCAGCTCGGGCACAATACAAAGCATCGCCCGTATAGTCAAATCGCTTCGCGGGGAGAATGAGCGAACCAAGCTCAACAATTTTACTTTTACTGCGGAAGAGCTGCACGATGTCGTCGAGATGCTGCTGCGCGCTGAAACGCCGCGCCAGCGTAATGATATCCCGGGTCTGGATCAATCCCGCTCCGATATTATCGTAGGCGGTGCATTGATTCTTGAACAAGCGATGGAGGATCTCCATCTGCGCTCGATCACAGTATCTGAATATGCGCTACGCGAAGGAGTTATCCTCGATACGATCGAAAAGAACAGCACCATAGACCCGCACAAACACTTAAGCGAGTTGCGTTACCATAACGTCTTGCACTTGGCGGAACGTTTCGCCTATGAACGAAGTCATTCACACCATGTTGCCAAACTTGCTCTAGGTATTTTTGACCAGATTCCGAAATTGCACGAGCTCGGAATGCGGGAACGTGAATTTTTAGAAGCCGCTGCCCTGTTGCACGAGGTTGGCTTTTTTATTTCTCACGCGCAGCACCACAGGCACTCGTACTACTTAATCCGCAACGCGGAACTCTTCGGCTTTACGGACAACGAGAAAGAAATCATCGCTAACATCGCGCGCTATCACCGGAAAAGTCACCCGAAACCCAAGCATGATGGATTTAGTCAGCTTTCAAATACTGAGCAACAGGTGGTACGAAAGTTGGCTTCCATTTTACGTATTGCAGACGGGTTGGACCGCACGCACTCCTCTTCCGTAAAGGATGTTCGATGCCGACTCACTCGCGGCGTTCTCCACATTACGCTTCGTCGCTCAAAACGTTCCACAGTCGACCTGGAACTATGGGGAGCCGACCGGAAAAAAGAATTATTTGAGCAAACGTACGGCACACTCGTGCGCTTTCGTGCTTCCTAATCGCATGCGATTCTTCATCCAAATCCTTCCGTTTCTGGCTATTTTCAGCGAAGTCTCGGCAGTAATAATTTCTTAACGCGTGGTTTATACTTACCTAGTACGTTTTCTCTAATTTACTGCTGCAACATAATTAGCGGTCCATCCGTCTATACATTTAGAGCGAAGGGTGTGCAATGAACTTGGTTATTTTCGATATCGACGGCACGTTGACTGACACGACATTTGTTGACCATGAATGCTACGAACAAACACTCTTCGATCGCTTTGGCATTCGGCAATTTCCTTCCGACGTAAATCATTTTCAGCACTATACCGACCCAGCAATACTTTCGCAGATTTATGAAGAACGATTCGGCTCAACGCTCGCGCAGGAAGAATTAGAACGCGTTCGGCTTCACTACACTGCGCTGCTACGAGCGACTGCGAAAATCTGGCCGCAGTTATTTTTGGAAATCCCCGGCGCATCTTCGTTACTCGGTTATCTTAGGCACGAAACTGATTGGAAAATTGCGATAGGAACCGGGAGTTGGAGCGAATCTGCCCGCTTGAAACTCGATTCGGCAAAAATCGAATTCCGGGACCTCCCTCTTGCAACAGCAGACGACGGCATGACGCGGGAAGAGATTATGAAGGCGGCTGTGCGAAGAGCGCTCCGTGCGTATCGCGCAGACAGTTTTTCGCACATAACAATCGTCGGGGACGGCGTTTGGGATTTACGCACTGCACGCAACATGAATTACGGTTTCGTTGGTATTGCATCAGGATCGCGAGCCGGTATCTTGAGGAAGTATGGAGCCACTCATATTCTTCCCGACTTGCGTGATTTCAAATGGCTTGTTGAATCATTAGAGGCGACGCAAGTTCTGCTTCCCACCATTCCAGCAGAACAAGAAGAACTCTATGTCGCAAAGGAGTTACAATGAGAATAGCCTATTTCAATGCAAACCTCCGCAAAGGACAGGATGGTGTTACGCGGGTTATGTACAAAATGTTCGAAGGTGCACTCGCACGAAAAGCGGAGACGTTAGCATTCACCTCAACCCTCCCAGAACCTGATGATGCAATTGTTCCGATGGTGAAAGTCCCTTCTGTTCCGCTTTTTCTGCAGAAAAATTACCGGCTTGCACTGCCCAGCTATCATCTCTTTGCGCGGAAGCTAACGGATTTTCGGCCCGATGTAATTCATATCAACAGCCCTTGCACGCTAGGATTTCGGGCAGTAAAATATGCACAACATTTTGACGTGCCCATTGTTGCGACATACCATACACATTTTCCAACGTATCCGCGCTATTATAAACTCAATGGTCTTGAGCAACTAACGTGGAAAATCACGCGGCATCTGTACAATCAAGTTGATAGAACATTCGTTCCGACCCAGCCAATACTCGAAGAATTACGTGAGCACGATGTACAGAACCTGGAGTACCTTCCAAATGGCGTTGATTTGAGCGCGTTCAATCCAACATTTCGTTCTAATGAATGGCGTGCAAAAGTTAACGCGCAAAATGGGAAACCGGTAATCCTGTTTGTCAGCCGACTCGTTTGGGAAAAGGATTTGCGTGTACTGGCAGAAGCATATCGAATATTACGTGAGAAGCGGAATGATTTTTCCCTGGTCATCGTTGGCGACGGTCCTGCTCGTGCTGAGTTTGAACCCATGATGCCCGGCGCACATTTCCTCGGTTACAAGAGCGGCAAACAACTTGCTGAATGCTACGCGTCTTCCGACATTTTTGTTTTCCCGTCTACGACAGAGACATTTGGATTAGTGACTGTTGAGGCGATGGCATCAGGCATTGTACCTGTTGCGGCGAAGATCGGCGGTGCAGCAGGCATCATCGAAGAGGGCCAGTCAGGTTTGTTTTCGAAGCCATTCGATGCTGCGGATATGGCGCGGCAGGTTGAACATCTCTTGGATTCTCCCGAGCTGCGCAAAACTCTTGCCGCACAAGCTTTGCGCCGGGCGCAAGACTTTGGATGGGATCACATCCTCGAAAAACTATTCATTCACTACGAGCGCATTATTGATGAATCCAGGTATAAGCGGAAGTCTAAAGCAGCGTAACAACGAGCTAGGCATAGCTCAGCTTCACTCCACTTTTGGAGAATTGCAGAAGGGACAATCTCCTTCACACTCGTTTAAACTTGTCCATATCTCTGACCCACATCTCAGCAGGCAGTTTTATCGCGAGCATATTAAGTCCTTCCAGCGCCTCTTGCGTGAAATCATCGAAAGAGGTTGCGACCATCTTCTGATCACCGGCGACATTGTTAGTACTGCCGACCCGGATGATTATTACCTTGCGCGCGAAATTTTGCTGAAATTCCAGTTACTCTCAGGAGCCAAGTTAACGGTTGTTCCCGGTAACCACGATATCTTTGGAGGACCCCATCGTGCAGTGGATATTCTCAGCTTTCCCCGGCATATTCGAACAGTAGATTATTATAAGCATCTTGATTTGTTTAACGAAGCTTTCGAAGAGTCTTTTGAAGGATGTGTTCCACTTCACGTCAACCAGCGTTACCCGTTTGTGAAGAAGGTCGGGCCGTTCGCTATCCTCGGATTAAACTCCGTACCCCCTTGGTCTTTGTGGAATAATCCACTAGGCTCAAACGGGAAGCTTGATCAATTGCAGGTCGATAGCTTGAAGGCTTTCATCGGCTCAGAAGCCATTGAAGGCCTTATACCTATTGTAGCGATACACCATCACTTCAATGATTTGGCGAGTGACGGTTCACCCTCGAATGCCATCTGGAGACGGATTGAGCATAAAACAATGCGGATGAAAAAACGCAGACGTTTGATGAAACTTCTCAGAAGCATTGGTGTGCAGTTTATCTTCCACGGGCACATCCATCGGAATGAAATCTACGAAATGCAAGGCGTGCAGTGCGCAAATGGGGCTGGCGCTGTGTGTGATGACCCAGTGCAGTTTCTTAAATTCAATACGCTGGAATACGTTGATGGTCAATACTCACTTCGGTTACAATCTTTGAGTATTCCCTTTCAACCTGCAACAGTTCCGCTTTCCTATCTCCGTTCGAAAAACGGTTTGCCATTGCGACGTCCCTATCCTGCAACAAGCGTCTAACCTAAGAGCTGTAGAAATATCGTTGTAACTTCGGGTGAGAGTTGTAGTGTTATGCCCTTCTCATTTGCTTCTTTTGAGTACAAATGCGCAGGAGCAGCGGGCATAATTTTTTCAACAACGAAGGGCAAATGGAGCTCAATATTCTTCGGTGCATGCCCGGGAAAATACTTATGGGAGAAGCGGAACGTGCAGGCAATCGCTGATTCGAACTCAAGAGAGAAACTAATAACTCCGTACCGCGTGGGTACGTTGCTAACACGCAGTGATCGCTTCGAGCTAAAAATATGTTCCACACCGTTTAAGAGCACGAGAGTTGAATTGCGGTCATCAACGAGTAATCGGCGCAGGAAGAGCACCACTTCCGCGGCTGCCCAACCATGATGGCCGTCGCCCATTGTTCCGCCCCCGGTGATCGGATGAATCGCCTCCGGAAATGTATTCGTCTCAGTCGCTTGCCTGAATATGGAATTGGCGATTTCCCAAGCTGTTTGCGTATCACCCAATAGCAAATAACTATGTGCCACTTGCAAGGTAAGATACGGATTGTATCCAGAATGAATTAGAGGATGAAAAAAGCCGCGGTCATCTACAAAGCGTTCTTTGACTGCGCGGACAGTTGAAACTGCATGCGGAAGCCCGTCAAGATGTAATTCCAAAGGATATACGGCAGACACGGATCCGATTGCGCCTTCGTCGAATCCACGCGCTGGTCCAGCCGGGATAACTGAGACTCCAAGTTTTTCCTCACCCTGATAAATAGTTTCCGCCAATGTCTCTAGCAGTTCGTTAGTTTCGTGTTCGAAATATTCCTCGTCCGTTTTTTTACCTAACTCATGAGCAATTGCCGTCATGGCTTTTAGCCCAGCGAGAGACCAGAAGGAATCCCAATAATATTGATCGACAGTTCCGAGATGTTCCGCGCTGATGCTTTTTGGCATAAGCCCATGGACTATTCCATTGTTCTGAGGCTGCTGGTTCTTCGTTCGGATAATCCAGCGGGCAGCTTTTACCAAAACAGGATAATGGCTTTTTAACCAGAGCGTTGACCTTGTCAGTTGAAAATGCCGGTAAGCAATCCAAAGTACTGTGCCGTTGGAGTCCCATTCGCCGTCTGGCGCTTTGAAAAACCCATCGCCCATCATACGCTTGGGAAACGCATCGATAACCGACTGTGAGCGTTTTGTGAAGCCAGCGCAATCCAATGCGGCAATCATTGGAGCAGCGTCTCGAAACCAAAAGTGGTGATAAAGAAACGGTCCGGGAGAGATAAATTCGTGGTCGTGAAGCTGCAAAAGAGCAACAAGACTGGCATCGAACAATTTCTGAATGTCTTCATCTGGAAATTCAAATCGAGCGCCTTGCTCTAGCTCATGTTTCCATACCTCTTGTTGCTTGTCTTTGCGCGACTGGT
>JAKEEG010000055.1 GCA_022616555.1 Ignavibacteriota bacterium
CGCCTTGCCTTTTTTCGGCGAAACACCGAACACGGATTTGAACGAATTCCCAAATCCGCTGAGCGATTCGAATCCCGAATCGAACGCGGCGGATGTAACGCGCTCGCCGTTGCGGAGCCGCTGGAATGCCGTGTTAATCCGGTACATTCTCTGGAATGCGTGGAAGGTGATGCCGTGGTTTTTAAGGAACCAACGCCGGACTGAGTGCGGCTCCACGCGCCGCTTGCGCAACTCCCAGTCGGAAATTTTCCGGGAGGGCGCGCCCTGAATTTCTCGAATGAGCGATTGAATATACTCCGGCGTCTCGTTGAGTTTCTTGAGCGGCTCGCACACCTTGCAAGGGCGGTAGCCTTTGGCAATAGCCTCACGAGTGCTTCGGACAAACTCGACATTCTCCGGCTTGGGCTTGCGCGCAGTGCAGACCGGACGGCAAAAGATTCCGGTCGTTTTTACGCAGGTGTAGAAAATTCCCTCGAACGAGGTGTCTTTATCCAGGATAGCTTGATACATTCGTTGGGCGGTGAGTTCCATAGCAGTTATCATAAGTAAATTTTTTAACAAATATAATCAACCGCCGGGGATTGCAACAACCGAAAAATTGACAAGTATTTTCCTAATAAGTATTGGGCGCTTGCTATCCTATAAACAGCCGAGTATATTCATCCGTTTCATAAAAAGGAGAAAACTCGATGGCATTTGATGAAAAGCTCGCAGAGCGCATCCGTAAACAGCTTGCCAAACAAAAGGGCGTTGTCGAAAAGCAGATGTTCGGCGGGATAGCCTTCCTCCTCAACGGCAATATGTGCGTTGGCGTGCACAAGCAGGAGATGATCGTGCGCATCGACCCGGAGGAGACGGACAACGCTCTCGCCGAAAAACATACGCGCATCTTCGATATTACTGGCAAGCCGATGAGGGGCTGGATATTGGTAAAGCCCGCCGGACTCGCAACCGACGCTACGCTCGGCAAGTGGGTGCGTCAGGGTGTGGCGTTTGCCTCGTCGTTACCGAAGAAGAAAAAATGAACATTGTAGGGGCACAATATATTGTGCCCTTACTTGTTACGAATTATCCCGCACAATTTTCTTTATTCGTTTTATGACGTCGGGAGGGGCGTCTTCGGGAAGGTGTTTGTGATGGAGCTCTTCTTCCAGAGATTGCATCTGCCGTAAATAGCGCGCGCAGAACTTGCAGAACAAAATATGTGCTCTGACTTTAAGACGTTCTGCAAAGGAGATTCCCCGGTCGCGGTTGAGAGAAATCAGTTCCGTGACTTCCTTGCAAGGCGGCAGCATCAGCCACACAAAATTTTTTATCGCTTTATTCATGTTACCCAGCGTTGGGAATCTGTTGTTATGCGTTCAAATGAAGCTCAAGGCACCGCCGCACCTGCATGCGGGCTCGGTGCAGCATCACCCATAGATTAGTCGCTGTAACCTCCAAATCCTTACAAATCTCCTCGGTTTCCAATTCGGAAATCTCCCTTAACGTAAACACGATTCTAAGCCTCGGGGGTAGGCGGTCCGTACAGCCTTCGAGTATTTTCCAAAACTCCTTCCGTTCCAGCTCGTCTGCGGGATTAATCACCCAATCCTGCGGACCGACTTCGGCTCGCCAATGATCCCGCATATCGCCCTCTGTCCGAAACAGCCCTTCCTTCTCATACGGAAGTGTGACGGTGCTTTCCGGAAGTTCGCGGTACTTTTTCCGTAAGTGGTCGATGATCTTATGTTTTAGTATGCCAGTCAGCCAGGTGCGGATTGGCGAGCGTCCCTCAAATGCCTGTCTGGACTGCAGCGCGGCAAGAAATGTCTCCTGCACCAAGTCCTCAGCGGATTGGCTGTCATGCACCTGTGCGAGTGCATAGTTGTAGAGATACGCGCCGTGCTCGTCCACCCACAATTCGGGTGTCGTTAGTTCTGGGGCCATGTGAGGTTGAAATAACCCGCCAAATCTACCGAATGCTTCGGTAAAACTCAACTTGTAAGGTTTTGCCCTCAGCTACGACAAATAGGCATCAAAGTTATGAACCCTCTCATGAGTAATATCGCATTTATTACGATTCCTCGACAAAAGAGCAGATTTCGCGCGCTTTTTAGCTTATTGATGGTGATCGCTCTGACCACGCTTTCCAGTTGTCAATGGATAGCTGTCACCTATAACGCCATCGGCTATCCGACAACGGAACGCGGCGAGTACGCGAACGTAGCCGTTGCAGAGACAACCGCATACGCAACGTTGGCTGAGGATGGTCTTGAAGTGGTCGATCTGCGCGACCCGCAGCGCAGGGTGAAAATTCTTCCGCCTGTAGGCAGTGGGAGTATCGATGACATTGCCATTGCCGATGGTTTTCTCTTCTTGCTTGATGCACGTGAGCCGGGATACCTGAGTGTTTTCTCGTTGGGGAATTCAACGCCACCCGTTCTCTCATCGGGTCCGGTTACTGTTCCGGTGGGACCGTTTTCCGGTGTCTCTGCAGGAAATGGCAAAGTCGTTGTCTCGGGCGGGACATCATCGATGACGCAGTTCGACTACGACCTCGACGGCAAGCTCAGCTCCGTTGTTGCGACCATCGACCTGGGAAGGGGGCAGCCGGATGTGCTGGTAGCGCCGGACGGGAAGCGGGCGTTTGTTTCTACGCATTACATCGGACCGTACTTTGGCTTAACGGCAATAAACATCGGGGGAGACTCAGCAGTTTTCGTGAAGCGCGGAGATGTGGAGCTTGATACGTTCGGCTTTACGGATGGTGGGGCGAAGCCCGCTAATTTCCCGATAGAAGCTGCCCTCAAAGAGAACATCGTTTTCGTGGCGCATTCATCGGGTCTGGCGGTTATTTCAGTTGAGAACATCGAGCAACCGAAGCTACTCCGTACGGTGGATGTGGGAGTTAAGGCTGTGAATGTCGATGTGGCGGGAGACATTGCTGCTGTCGTCGGGTCATCACCCGACCCGCTGTTAGTGTTGCTGGATGTCTCTGACCCCCAGGCTCCGGTACTCAAGCATACTGTGAAATTGCCGGAAGATTCCTATGCTACTTCAGTTGCAATCGGTACAGAACATATTATCGTAGCCACACAAAAACATGGGCTACTTATTTTCCCAACACCAACAATGGTCACAACGACCAGAAAGGAGCTGTAAATGAAATACCAATTCACAAAACTGTTCATCGCGGTGGTTCTACTTGCTGCCAGTTTGTTTGTGAGCGGTACAACTGCTTATGCGCAAATGATGGACGGGGCTCACTACACCGTTACTTTCAAGAGCACATGGACGCCGAAGACGCATCCGTTCGAGTACCCGGAGTCGGGTCTGTTGAGCGGTCCTCACTTCTCTGGGCTAATCGGTGCAACGCACGCAGATGGCTATACGCTGTTC